>NZ_CP158375.1:3000000-3207500 GCF_041021955.1 Caulobacter sp. 73W | reverse complement strand
CCAGCAGGTTGACGATGATCCAGGCCGCGCCCGTGGACATGACGGACGGGCTCAGGATCGGGCCGAGCACGCCGCGGCGATCTATCAGGCGCGCGGCGGCGCCCATCATCCCCGACACCGCGCCCGATGCGCCGATCACCGCCCCCATCGAGCCTTGATGGATCAGGGCGTAGATCGCTCCCGAGGCAACCCCGCATAGAAGAAAGAAGCCCCAAAGCAAGATGGCTCCCTTGAGGCTCACGCCCAGCAGGCGCGCGATCGGCGTGCCGAAGGCCAGGGCGAAGGCGCTGTTGAGCAGGACGTGGACCCAGCCGCCATGCAGGAAGATGGAGGTCACAAGGCCGGTCCACTCCCCTTGCTGAAGGCGCGCCGGCACCAGGGCCAGGGCATAAAGCCCCGCGTCATCCAGCAGCCGGCTTTGCAGCGCATAGCTGCCCAGGATCGCCAGGGTCAGCAGCAGGGCTGGCCAGGGTGCGTTGAACGCGGGCTCACGCGGCGGCGGTGCGGGATCGTTAATCTTGTACATTCCCTTGCATATGGGCGATCGCGCGCGGCGAGGCCATGCAAAACCGGCGGACCAAACGACGCCTTGCTTGCGCCGCATCCGGCGGCGAAGGTGCGCGCCCCTATAAATGCCCAGGCGACTTATGCTGCGCACGTCCCGGCCGTTCCTGATCACGGCCTCCGTCCTCGCCCTCTCGATCAGCGCCGCAGGCGGCGCATCGGCCCTTCCCTTCCTTGGCGGCGACAAGGCCGCGGCGGCCCAGGCGCAGGCGCCCGGTCAGTGGCCGCAGGCGGTCTCCGACATCGCGGCCGATCCGGCGGTCCGCTTCGGCGCCCTGCCCAACGGCATGCGCTATGCGATCCGTCGCAACGCCACCCCGCCGGGGCAGGCCTCGGTTCGGCTGCGCTTCGACGCCGGGTCGCTGATGGAGACCGACGCCCAGCAGGGCCTGGCCCACTTCCTCGAGCACATGGCCTTCAACGGCTCCAAGACCGTGCCCGAAGGCGAGATGATCAAGATCCTTGAACGGCACGGCCTGGCGTTCGGCGCCGACACCAACGCGTCGACCTCGTGGAACGAGACGATCTACAAGCTGGACCTGCCCAAGACCGACGATGAGACGGTCAAGGTCAGCCTGGACCTGATGCGCGACGTGGCCAGCGAACTGACCATCTCGGCCGAGGCGGTCGACCGCGAGCGCGGCGTCATCCTGTCCGAGGAGCGCGACCGCGACACCCCGGCCTATCGCGTGTTCAAGGAGGGCATCGCCTTCCTGCTGAAGGGCCAGCGTCCCCCGCAGCGCCTGCCGATCGGCCAGGTGGAGGTGATCAAGACGGCCCCCCGCGAGCAGCTGGTCGACTATTACCAGCGCTTCTATCGGCCCGAGCGGGCGGTGCTGGTGGTGGTCGGCGACTTCGACGTCGACGTCATGGAAGCCAAGATCAAGGAACGGTTCTCCGACTGGCGGGGCGTCGGCCCGGCCGGCGTCGATCCGGATCTGGGCGCCGTCGCCAAGCGCGGGACCGAGGCCAAGGTCATCGTCCAGCCGGGAGCGGCGACGTCCCTGCAGCTGTCATGGCTGACCGCGCCGGACCTGTCGGCCGACACCGCCGCCAACCGCAAGCGTGACCTGATCGAGCGGCTGGGTTTTGCGGTTCTGAACCGCCGGTTCGGCGCGCTGAGCCGCGGGGCCGATCCGCAGTTCATCGCCGCCGGCGCCTTCTCGTTCGACCAGTTCCACGCGGCCAAGGCCACGACCATCAGCGCCACCGCCGAGCCGAACGGCTGGCGCCAGGCCCTAGCCGCCATCGACCTGGAGCAGCGCCGCATCGCCAAGTACGGCGTGCGGCAGGAAGAGCTCGACCGGGAGATCGCCGAACTGCGCACCCTGCTGGAGGCCCGCGTCGCCGGAGCCGCGACCCAGCGCACCCCGACGCTGGCCAACGTCATTGTCGGCAGCCTCGATGACCACGAGGTGGTGACCAGCCCGCAGCAGGATCTGGCCGCGTTCAACGCGGCGGTGAAGGATCTGAAGGCGCAGACCGTGTCCGACGCCGTCAAGCGGGCGTTCGAAGGCGCCGGTCCCGTGGCGATCCTGTCCACGGGCTCCCCGGTGCAGGGCGGCGACAAGGCTCTGGCCGACCAACTGGCGTCGGTGCGCAAGGTGGAGGTGACGCCGCAGGCCGCCTCGGCCGCCATCGAATGGCCCTATCAGAGCTTCGGCGCGCCAGGGACGGTGGCCGAACAGAAGGACATCACCGATCTGGATGCGGCTTTCATCCGCTTCAGCAACGGCGTGCGGCTGACGGTGAAGCCGACCAAGTTCCGCGACGATCAGGTTCTGGTGCGTGTTCGGATCGGCGACGGCTATCTGGGTCTGCCCAGGGACAAGCAGAGCGTGAACTGGGCGGCCAGCGCCTTCGCGGAGGGCGGGCTGGCCAAGATCAGCGCTCAGGACACCGAGCAGGTGCTCGCCTCCAAGGTCTGGGGCGCGCAGCTGGGCATGGACGACGACGCCTTTGTCCTCAGCGGCTCGACCCGCACCGCCGACCTGCCGACCGAACTGCAGGTCCTGGCGGCTTACGCGACCGAGCCGGGCTGGCGGCCCGAGGCGTTCCAGCGGATCAAGACCTTCGGCCAGACCCTGCACGACCAGTACGAGGCCACCGACAACGGCGTGCTGGCCCGCGATCTGGCCGGACTGCTGCGCGGCGGCGATCGCCGCTTCACCTTCCCCAGCCGCCAGGAAATGGCGGCCGCCACGGTCGATGACCTGAAGGCGCAGCTGGCGCCCCTGTCGACCGGGCAGATCGAGGTGATCATCGTCGGCGACATCACCGTGGAGAAGGCGACCCAGGCGGTGGCCGAGACCTTCGGCGCCCTGCCGGCCCGCGTCGCCGCGCCGGCGCCGGGACCGGACGCCCGCGTCACCACCTTCCCCAAGCCGACGGCGACGCCGGTGCGTCTGACCCACAAGGGGCGCGACGACCAGGGCATGGCCTATATCGCCTGGCAGACCGGCGACTTCTTCAGCAATCCGCAGCGGGCCCGCGACATCACGATCCTGGCAGACATCTTCCGTCTGCGGCTGCAGGACGAGCTGCGCGAGAAACAGGGGGCGACCTATTCACCCTCGGCCGGCTCGACGGCGTCGTTCGTCTGGACCGACTTTGGCTATGTGGCCGTCAGCGTCGAGGCGCCGCCCGCCACGCTGGATTCGGTCTTCAAGACCGTCTCGGAGATCGCCGCCGACCTGCGCGCCAAGCCGCCGTCCCAGGACGAGCTGGCGCGCGCCAAGAAGCCTCGCCTGGAAGGCCTGGAGAAGGCCCGGGTCACCAACGAGTACTGGATCGGCCAGCTTTCCGGCGCGCAGGCCGACCCGCGTCGGCTGGACGCGACCCGCTCTGTCCAGGCGGGTGTCGAGCGGGTGTCGCCTCTGGACGTGCAGAAGGCCGCGCAAGCCTATCTGGGCGATGAGCGCGCCTGGAAACTGGTGATCGTCCCGGGGAAGTAAACTCCTTTTTGTGCCGGAATGGGACAGGTCGCCCCTGGCCCGCAATTCGCAAGCAAGCCCTGTGCGGTCACGCAAGACCGCGGCAGGAGCGCACCGATGTTCCATCCCGGCACGCAAAAGCTGATCGACTGCTGGACGACCGCGCGTATCGACGCCGGCGCGCCGGCGCGCCGGGACATCGATCCGGCGAGCTTCGCCAAGCTGCTGCCGCAGGTGTTCATCCTGGGACGCGACGGGCCGGGACTCTATCCCTTCCGGCTGGCCGGAGGATTTCTCAATGCCGTCCACGGCGGCGCGCTGAACCGCAAGAACGGCCTGCGCCTGTGGTCGGTGGGGGATCGCCCCAAGGTCCAGGCCGCGCTGGAATCGATCCGCCGCGTGGCCGAGCCCGTGGTCATCACCACCGAACTGACCGCCGAAGGCATGCTTTCGGCCAGCATGGAGGTGCTGCTGGCGCCCCTGGCCGGGCCGGACGGCGAGGTCGACCGTTATCTGGGCCTGTATCAGCCGACCGCGCCGCTGCAGCGCAACAACGACGAAGTGGTCGCGCCCATGGCCATGCACTCCATCCACTGGGCCGATCCGGCGGTGGCGGCCGCGCCCGCCCTGCGCCTGGCGACGCTGGACGGACGGCGGATCGCCTAGCTCAGCTTACTGAGCGCTGGCGGTATCCAGGCGCAGCACCTGCTCGGCCGACAGCTCCAGGCGCGCCGCGCCCATCAGGTCGTTCAGCTGCGAGACGCTGGTGGCGCTGGCGATGGGGGCGGTGATCGACGGGCGGGCCATGAGCCAGGCGAGCGCGACCTGGGCCTGGGTCGCGCCCAGTTCAGCCGAGACCACATCCAGCGCATCGAGGATTCGCAGCCCCCGGCCGTCGAGGTACTTCTTCACCCCACGGCCACGCGGGCTTTTGCCCAGATCCTCCTCGGTCCGGTACTTGCCGGTGAGGAAGCCGCTGGCCAGGCCGTAATAGCAGACGACGCCGATCTCGTTCTCCAGCGCCGCGACCTCCAGGCCCGACTCGAATTCGGCGCGGTCGTAGAGATTGTAGCCGGGCTGCAGGGTCTCGTAGCGCGGCAGGCCCTTGTCGGCGGCGACCTTGAGCGACTCGGTCAGGCGCGGCGCGGTGAAGTTCGACGCCCCGATCGCCCTCACCTTCCCCGCCTTGATCAGGCGATCATACGCTTCCAGCGTCTCGTCGATGGGCGTCTTCTCGTCGTCCTCGTGCGATTGATAGAGGTCGATGACGTCGGTCTGCAGCCGCTGGAGCAATTCTTCGGCGGCCGCGATGATGTTGGCGGCCGACAGGCCCGGGTGTTTTGGCCACTTGGCGACCTTGCTGGCGATGATCACGTCGTCGCGGCGGCCGCAATTCTTCAGCCACTTGCCGATGATCGTCTCCAACTCGCCGCCGACATGGCCCGGAACCCAGGCCGAATAGACGTCGGCGGTGTCGATGGCGTCGAATCCCCCGTCCACGAAGGCGTCCAGCAAGGCAAAGGACGTCGCCTCGTCCGCCGTCCAGCCGAACACGTTGCCGCCGAACATCAACGGCGCGATGGACAGGCCCGAACGGCCGAGGGGGCGTTTTTGCATCGGGAGACTCCGTTACCGGGGGATTCGAACTCATAACGTCAGGCGGCGGCCATGCGTTCGTCGCCGAACACCGGAACATCGAGCGGGGCCAGCATGGCGCGTCCCCGAAGCAGGTCGGCGGCCTTTTCCGCGATCATGATCGTCGGGGCGTTGGTGTTGCCGCCGATCAGGTTGGGCATGACCGAGGCGTCGATCACGCGAAGCCCGGCGATTCCCTGAACGCGCAGCTGATCGTCGACCACGGCCATGGCGTCGCCCGCCACGCCCATGCGGCAGGTGCCGACCGGATGATAGATCGTCTCGGCGTTGCGACGGATCCAGGCGTCGATGTCCGCGTCGCTCTTCACGTCCGCGCCTGGCGCATGCTCGGCGCCGCGATAGGGATCGAGGGCGGCCTGGGACGCCACGTCGCGGGCGATCTTGATCCCCTCGCGCATGGCGCGGCGGTCTTCCTCGGTCGACAGATAGTTGGCGAAGATAGCCGGATCGGCGAACGGATCGGCCGAGGACAGCCCGATGCGGCCGCGGCTTTCGGGGCGAAGCTGGCAGACGTGCTGGGTGAAGCCGTCCTTCTCCACCTGCACCTTGCCGTGGTCCTGCATGATGGCCAGCACCACGTGGATCTGCAGGTCGGGGCGATCCAGATCCGGGCGCGATTTGAGGAAGGCGCCCGATTCCAGGAAGTTCTGCCGCCCGGCGCCCTGGCCGAACAGCATGTAGTTCAGGCCGGTCGCCAGCTTCTTCAGCCCCCTATTATAAGAGTAGGCCGTGATGGGCTGGGTGACGTCCCAGCTCAGACAGACGTCCAGGTGGTCCTGAAGGTTGGCGCCGACCCCCTTCAATTCATGGACCGTGGCGATTCCATGCGTGGCCAGCTCGGCCGGATCGCCGATTCCGGACAGTTGCAGGATATGCGGCGACTGCACGGCTCCGGCGCAGAGCAGGACCTCGGCGTCGGCATAGGCGGTCTTGGCCTGCACGTTCTTGCCCTGGACATAGTCGACCCCGACGGCGCGGCCGTTCTCGACGCGGATCCTGGTGGTCCGGGCCTCGATCTCGATGGTCAGATTGGGGCGCTTAAGCGCCGGGCGCAGATAGGCGGCCGAGGCGCTCCAGCGCTGGCCGTCGCGGATGGTCAGGTCGTAGGGGCCCCAGCCTTCCTGTTGATGGCCGTTGAAGTCGTTGGTCACCGGGTGTCCGGCCTGGCGGCCGGCCTCGATGATGCTGGAATAGATTGGGTTGGGAGACTTGCCGCGCGACACGTGCAGCGGCCCCTCCCCGCCGTGATAGTCGCAGGCGCCGTTCTCGAAGGTCTCCGACCGCTTGAAGTAGGGCAGGACCTCCGAATAGGACCAGCCGGCCAGGCCCATCTGGCGCCACTGGTCATAGTCGCGCGCGTGGCCGCGGATGTAGATCATGCCGTTGATCGACGAGGAGCCGCCCAGGCCCTTGCCGCGCGGCCACCACAGGCGCCGATCGTTCAGATGCGGCTCGGCCTCGGTCCAGAAGCCCCAGTTGTAGTCGCCCTTGGCCTTGATCAGCTCTCCGACCCCGGCGGGCATCTTCACAAGGATGGAGTTGTCCTTGCCGCCGGCCTCCAGCAGCAGGACCTTGATGTCGGGGTCCTCCGTCAGCCGGGCGGCCAGCACGCAGCCGGCGGAGCCCGCCCCGATGATGATGTAGTCGTAGCGTCCGGCCATGACCGCCGCCTCCCTAACTTATCGTTGTTAGGTTGAGATTGAGGTCGTGTGCGGTGCGGTGGCAAGGGCGCCGTTGGGGAAGCGCCCTCACCCGAATCTAAAGTCCGATCTCCGAGGCCTCGATCACCTGCGGCTCCGCCACGCCGGCGGCGAGCCATTCGACCATCAGCGGGTGGTTCAGCAGCGCCTGCTGGTAGGCCAGGGGCCGGCCGGTCAGCGCGTAGCCGAAGGTTTGGAAGCGGGTGGCGATGGGCGCGAACATCATGTCGGCGCCGCTGAAGGCGCCGAACAGCCAAGGCGTGCCTTGGCGGCCGGCGGTCTCCCAGATCTCCAGAACGCGGCGGATATCGGCCTCGACGGCCGGGGTGATCACCGCACGCCGATTGCGGGCGCGGGTGTTGCAGGGCATGGCGCCGCGCAGGTCGTTGAAGCCGGCGTGGACTTCAGCCGCATAGCTGCGGGCCCGGGCCCGGTCGGCGGGATCGGTCGGCCAGACGCCGTCGAAGCGCTCGGCCAGATATTCGAAGATCGCCAGGGTGTCCCAGACGGCCAGATCGCCGTCCTTCAGCATCGGCACCATCCCCGTCTCCCCGCCCATGGCGCGCACCTGTTCGCGGGCGCCGGGCGAATAGATGGGAATCATCACCTCGTCGAAGGGGGCGCCGACGGTCTTGAGCAGCAGCCAGACCCGCATGGACCAGGACGAGTAGTTCTTGTTGCCGAGGACGAAGGTCAGGGACATGGCGCGCTCCTATGAAAAGGTGCGCAGTCCTATGGCCCGCGTCGCGCGGCATGGAAAACGATGTTCCCTCACGCTGATTGTGACCTGCGCGCACAATGCCTCAGGCCTGCGCCATATCGCGCACATAGCGCTTCCAGTTCTCGACATAATGCAGGGCCGAACCGGTGAGGATCTGGGCCTGGTGCTCGCTGACCTCGCGGATCACCTTGCCTGGCGCGCCCATGACCAGGCTGTTGTCGGGGATCTCCTTGCCCTCGGCGATCAGAGCCCCCGCCCCGATCAGGCAGTTGCGGCCGATCCTGGCGCCGTTGAGCACAATGGCCCCGATGCCGACCAGGCTGTTGTCGCCGATGGTGCAGCCGTGAAGCATGACCATGTGGCCGATGGTGCAGTTGGACCCGATAGTGAGTGGAACGCCAAGATCGGTATGAAGAACAGAGCCGTCCTGGACGTTGCTGTTCTCACCGATGGTGATGGGATCATTATCGCCGCGCACGGTGACGCCGAACCATATGCTGGCGTTCTTCTTGAGAACGACATTGCCCATGACGCTGGCGTTTGGAGCGATCCAGTATTCGCCGTCCGCAGGGAGGGTCGGAGCAGCGGCGCCCAGCTTATAGACACTCATATGACACCCATCCTTAATTTAAGCGTCGCGCTTGTTTAATGGATCAGAAACCACGTTACCCTCATTGTAGTGAGGCAATTCGAGAGGCGAAAACCTCTTTGATCCCGCCGCGGGCGACTGTCCGTCCGTGGTCTCCTTGAGACGGAGTTTCGGGTGTCGCGTATGGGTCCCTGGCGGGGTTTGGAACCGCCCTCATTGGCAAGTGTCTACGGACCGCCGGGCCCTGCTCGTCACTTCGTCTCGTACCTCCCCACCGACCACCCCAAGGGCGCATCCATGCGGACGCGTCCTTTTTTCATGCCCCAACGGAGGCTTTGATGACCAAGCGTGCTCTGAAGCGGATGGTGCGCGAAGGCGCTTTCAATTCTGCGCAGTTCGAGGACGACGGGAAGGTTCGCCGCTTGCCGGTGGATCGCGGCGGCTGGTCGCCGGTCAATCAGGGCGGGCGTGGCGATGATCGCGAGCAGGGGTACGTAAAAACAATAAAACCAAAGTCCGCCGGCCAGGCTCAGCTGATCGAGGCCATCGACAGCAAGAACCTGGTCATGGCGCTGGGTCCGGCAGGCACGGGCAAGACCTATCTGGCCATCGCCAAGGCGGTCGAGGCGCTGGAAGCCGGCAAGGTCGGGCGCATCGTGCTGTCGCGGCCGGCGGTCGAGGCCGGCGAATCCATCGGCTTCCTGCCGGGCGACATGGAGGACAAGTTGGCCCCCTATCTGCGGCCGCTCTACGACGCCCTGTCCGACCGGTTGAGCATGAAGCGGGTTCGGGCCCTGATGGCCGAAGGCGCCATCGAGATCGCGCCGGTCGGCTACATGCGCGGCCGCACGCTGAACAACGCCTTCGTGGTCATCGACGAGGCCCAGAACTGCACCTACGTGCAGCTGAAGATGCTGCTGACCCGTCTGGGCTGGCACTCGACCATGGTGGTCACCGGCGATCCGCACCAGTCGGACCTGCTGCCCGGCGTATCGGGTCTGGCGGAAGTGGCCGACAAGTTCGATCCGGTCGACAACATCGCCGTCGTCCGCCTGGCCGACCGCGACATCGTGCGCCACCCGCTGGTCGCCGAGATGCTCGGCGTGCTGACCTGATCTGAGCTGAAATCCTCCCCTCTGGGGGAGGTGTCCTGAAAGGACGGAGGGGGCCTGGCTGAATCGGCAAGCCCCCTCCACCACTTCGTGGTCCCCCTCCCCCAAGGGGGAGGATTTGTTCTCTTCCTACTCGCCCAATCGTCTCGCGATGAGCGCCTCGGCGGCTTCTCCCGCCCGTTGGGCAGGACCGTCGGGGCCGTGAACCTGGCGGGTCACGTAGATGCCTTCCAAGATCAGCAGCAGCTCGTCGGCCAGGGCTCGCGGATCATCCGCGCCCATGGCCCTGGCCATGTCCGTAAGTCGCTCGCGCTGGCGCCGCTTGAAGCCCAAGGCCTCGGCCCGCACCAGGCTCTCTTCCGGATATTCAACCGCCGCGTTCGAATGGGCGCAGCCGCGATAGCCAGGCTGCTTGGAGCGTTCGGCCGCCCCATGGAAATAGGCCGTGAGCGCGGCGCGCGCATCGCCGGGATGGGCCGCCTCGGCTTCATCCAACCGGCTCCAGAAGCCGCCCTCCTGGCGCTGCAGCACCGCGACGGTCAGGTCGTCCTTGGAGCCGAAGGCGCGATATAGGCTCGGCTTGCCCACCCCCGCCACGTTGACGATCTCCTCCACGCCCACGGCGCGGATGCCTTGCGCATAGAAAAGGGTTTCGGCGGCGTCGAGGACCTTATCGCCCGCGCGTCGTGGGGCGGCCTCGTTGGACGGGGTAGTGATGTGGTCGGCGTCGGACATTAGCTTCACTTGACAATGTAACCGATCGGTACGCTTATCAAGAAAACAACGTACCGATCGGTTACATGACCCTACGCCTTCCCAGGGCCCTTGGCCAGAACTACGCCTTCGTCGTCGCGGGCGTGATCTTCCTGTCGCTTCTGGCGGCGGCCGCCCTGCGCTCGGCGCCCGGCGTGCTGATGAAGCCGCTGGAGGACGCGTTCGGCTGGGATCGGGGGATCATCTCCCTGGCGGCCGGGATCGGGATCTTCCTTTACGGCATGACCGGCCCCTTCGCGGCGGCGCTTATGTCGAGCTTTGGCCTGAAGCGCGTCGTGGTCGTCGCCCTGGCGGTGATGGCGGTCTCCACCGGGGCCTCGGCCTTCATGAGCGAGCCTTGGCATTACGTGGCCACCTGGGGCGTGGTCAGCGGCGTGGGCAGCGGGGCGGTGGCCATGGTGCTAGGCGCCACTGTCGTGAACCGCTGGTTCGTCACCCGGCGCGGCCTGATGACCGGCCTGCTGACCGCCAGCACCGCGACGGGCACCCTGCTCTTCCTGCCGCTGATGGCCTGGGCGACGCAGCAGGGCGGCTGGCGGCCGGTCGTCATCGGCGTGGCGGCGGCCATGGCGCTGCTCGCGCCGCTGGCGGCGCTGCTGGTTCCGGACAAGCCGTCGAGCGTGGGCCTTCGGCCTTACGGCGCCGGCGACGATTATGTGGAGCCGGAGACGATTGCCGGCGGCAAGGCCCTGACCTACGCCTTCGGCGTTCTGTTCCGCGCGGCGCGAACGCGGACCTTCTGGCTGCTGTTCATCGGCTTTTTCGTCTGCGGCCTGACGACCAATGGCCTGGTGGGCACGCACATGATCGCCCTGTGCGCCGACTACGGCATGGCGCCGGTGCAGGCGGCGGGGCTGATGGCGATGATGGGTCTGTTCGACCTGGTCGGCACGACGCTGTCGGGCTGGGCCACCGACCGGTACGATCCGCGCAAGCTGCTGTTCATCTACTACGCCCTGCGAGGCCTGAGCCTGATCTACCTGCCCTTCTCGGACTTCTCGATCGTGTCGCTGGGCGTGTTCGCGGTGTTCTACGGGCTGGACTGGATCGCCACCGTGCCGCCGACCGTGAAACTGGCGAGCGAGGCGTTCGGCGACCGCGATGGCCCCATCGTCTTTGGCTGGATCGCCGCGGGCCACCAGATCGGCGCGGCGACGGCGGCTATCGGGGCGGGGGTGCTGCGCGCCGCCCAGGGGCGCTATCTGGAAGCCTTCGTCATGGCCGGCGCCGCGGGCATGATCGCGGCCGCCGCATCGCTGTCGATCCGGCGGCCGGCTGTCATCAGGGCCTAGTCGAGGTCTTCGGCCAGGATCGCCATCTGGAAGGTGAAGGAGCCGTCTTCGTCCTCGTCCTCGTAGATGACGCCGATGAACTCGCCCTTCAGTTCGACTTCGGCGCTGTCCTTCTGCTTGGGACGGGCCTTCAGGGCGATGTGCGGGTTGCCGAACGTGCGCTTCATGTGCGCTTCGATTCGGGAGATGTCCTTGTCGTCCACGGGGGTGGCTCCTTGATTGCTCCGCGCCGTGGCGCTTGGCGCGAACCTAACGGCCTGAGCCGAAGCCGCAACCCGCTAAAGCGCATCACCTGTGGGCGGAGCGGGTGTCGCGGCCCCTTGAGCCACCAGCCAGTCCCGGAACAGGCGCACCGGCTTGGTCAGTCCGCCGCGCGGCGTGATCGCGATGATCTGCGCCTCGCCGTCGACAAATCCCAGGGGAGCGACCAGACGGCCCACCGCCAGATCGCGCTGCACGAAGCCCCACGGCCCCATGGCGACCCCAAGACCGGCGGCGGCCGCTTCCAGCATGTAGAAATAGTGGTCGAACTCGCGGTTCACGGGCGGCGGCGGCAATGTGATTCCGGTCCGCATCTCCCATTCGGCCCAGGCCGGCAGGAAGGTGCGGGTATGCAGCCGGGGCAAGGCGGCCACCGCCTCCACCGTCGCTTCATCCTTCAGCAGGCCGGGCGCCATGACCGGCCCCTGGTAGTGCTGCATGAAGGCAGTCGCCTCGGCGCCGGCGGGAACGCCGGTCCCCACGGCCCCCAGGCGGATCGCCAGGTCGGTGTCGGCGAAATCGACAGGGCCGTTGGTTTCCTGGATCCGCACCGGCACGTCGGGATGGGAGTCGATGAAGTCCGGCAAGCGCGGGATCAACCACTTCATGGCGAAGGTCGGCTGCACGGTGACACGCAGCCCGTCGTCCTTGCCGGGCGCCTGGGGCAGCCCCTGCTCAACCAGGTCGAAGGCCTGGGTCAGGGACTGGGCGAGTTTCAGCCCAGGCTCGGTCAGGCGCAGGCGGCTCTTGGGGCCTTCGGTCAGGGCGACGCCCAGATGATCCTCAAGACTGCGGACCTGGCGGCTGACGGCGCCGTGGGTGACGAACAGTTCGTCCGCCGCCGTGGTCATCCGCCCGTGCCGACCGAACGCCTCGAAGGCGCGCAGGGCGTTGAGCGGCGGAAGCGGTCGGCGAGCCATTGTGCGAAAACCTCACAGATGACTGCTGATAAGTCGTTTGTGCTCGAACGGCAACGGCGGCATCAGACTGGCCGATGAATCAGACAGCAAAGACAAGCCGCCGCCTGACCTTGAACGAGGTTCTGGCGGTCGCCCTCATCTGGGGGGCGGTGATCTATGGACTGAGCACGGGGCCGACCGAGGCGCGGACCGAGGCCCGCGCCAGCGTCGAGGGTTGCGGCGGCTAGATCGAGTAGTCGTAGACCGCGTCGGCCAGGGTGTGATCCATGGTCCTGGCCGGCTCCTCGCAGGTCGGGCAGTTGACCAGGCGGGCCGGAACGCCGGCGGCCGTGCAGTGGGCCGGCACGGGTTTGAGCACCACCGAACCCGAAGCGATCTTGGCGTAGTCGCCGATGGTGATGTTGCCCAGCACCTTGGCCCCAGCGCCCAGCAGGACGCCCTTGCCGATCTTGGGGTGACGATCGCCGCGCTCGGCGCCGGTGCCGCCCAGGGTCACGCCATGCAGCATGGAGACATCGTCGCCGACCACGGCGGTCTCGCCGATCACGATCCCGGTGCCGTGGTCCATGAACACCCCGGAACCGATACGGGCGGCCGGATTGATGTCGATCTGGAACAGCTCGCTGACCCGGCTTTGCATGTACCAGGCCATGGTCTCGCGGCCCTGGCTCCACAGCCAGTGGCTGACGCGGTGGGTTTGCAGGGCCAGGAAGCCCTTGAAGAACAGGAAGGGCTGTACGTAGCCCTTGCAGGCCGGGTCACGCTCGAACACCGCCTTCAGGTCGGCCTCGGCGGCGGCGATCAGGGAGAGGTCGGCGCGGAAGGCTTCCTCGGCGACCTCGCGGGCGCTCATGGCCCGCAGCTCCTGGTCACCGACCTTGCGGGCGATCTGGTAGGACAGGGCCGCGCCCAGGTCGGCGTGCGACAGGATCACGGCGTTGAGCAGGGACGCCAGGGCCGGCTCGGCCTGGGCGGCGCGTTGGGCTTCGGCGCGCAGGGCGGCCCAGACGGGCGGCGCGGTCGCGGGCTCGACGACTTCCAGATGCTTGGCCATGACTTTCCCTCTCCGCCCTAGCCTAGCACAAGTCGCGACAGGCCGTGCGGCAGCTCTCCCTGGGTAGCCATATGGTGCACGCGCAGCAGCATCGCCAGGGTCAGCATGTCGGGCATGTGCCCGGCCACGGCGGCGTTCAACGCCTCGCGGAACGGCACGCGGACGATGGCCAGGTCCTCGGTCTCGTCAGGCGCGGCCTTGCCGGCGCTCAGGCCTGTGGCGAGATAGCCGAAGGCCAGCTCGTCGGTGACCGAGTTGGAAAGCTGGGTGTTGAGGATGAGGGTCCAGTCCTTGGCGACCAGCCCCGTCTCCTCGCGCAGCTCGCGCTTGGCGCCGTTCATGGGGTCCTCGCCCTTCGGCGCGCCGCCTTCGGGCAGCTCCCACGAATAGTCGCGGTGGGCGAAGCGGTTTTGTCCCACCAGGATGATGGTCCCGTCCTCATGCAGGGGGACCACCGCGGTGGCGATGTTCTTGAAGGCCACGACGCCGTAGCGGGCCGAACGCCCCGTGGGCGAGGTCGCCTCGTGCTCGCGAACCGCCAGCCAGGGATTTTCGTAGACGACCTTCTCGCTGTTGCTCACCCAGGGTTTGCCATGGGTCCGCATCCAGGCTGGTTTGTGCGACATGTTCTCAACTGCGCCTTGTTTGCGCGACGGCGCGGCCATAGGTCTGCATCGCGCTTAACCGTTTTGCCCGAGGCCGTCTTGCGACATTCCATCCCGCCCGCTCCGGAATTCGGCGAACCGCTGCCGCTCGAAGCCGCTCCGGCTGTCCTGGATTTCCTGGCGCGGCGACGCTCGGCGTCCGCGGTCGCCCTGACTGAACCTGGCCCCGACGCCGGTCAACTGGCCGACCTACTCACCTTGAGCACTCGCGTGCCCGATCACGGCAAGCTCGCCCCCTGGCGGTTCGTGATCCTGCGCGGCGAGGGCAAGGCCGCCTACGCCGACAAGCTGGAGGCCATGGCCCGCGCGCACGGCGACGCCAAGCGCCTGGCCACGCTCGCCAAGCTCAGGACCCCGCCCCTGGCCGTGGTCGTCGTCTCCAGCCCGCAAGTCGGCAAGATCCCCGAATGGGAACAGGTGATGAGCGCCGGCGCGGTCTGCACCCAGATGCTGCTGGCCGCCTCGGCCATGGGTTTCGGCGCCAACTGGATCACCGACTGGTACGCCTTCGACGACGAGGCCCTGGCGTCGCTGGGCCTGAAGGAGGGCGAACGGGTCGCCGGCTTCATCTATCTGGGCACGAGCGGCGAGGCGCCGCTGGAGCGCCTGCGCCCGGACGTCCAGGCGATCACGACGGAGTGGTCCGCCTAGCGTCCGCGATAGGCCGGAACGCCCTGTTCCGGGACCCACAAGCCCTTGGGCGCCTCGCCCGTCTGCCAGAAAACGTCGATGGGGATGCCGCCGCGGGGATACCAGTAGCCGCCGATGCGCAGCCATCGGGGGGCCGCGACTTCGACGAACTTGCGGCCGATGGCGACGGTGCAGTCCTCGTGGAAGGCGCCGTGGTTGCGGAACGAGCCGAGATAGAGCTTCAGCGACTTGGATTCGATCAACCAGTCGCCGGGGGCGTAGTCGATCACCAAGTGCGCGAAATCGGGCTGGCCGGTCACCGGACACAGGGAGGTGAACTCCGGCGCCACGAAGCGGGCCAGGTACAACACGTCGCTCTGCGGGTTCGGCACGCGCTCGAGGACCGCCTCCGAGGGGTACTTGGGGTAGGCCACTTCGCGGCCAAGCTGGGTCAGGTGCGTCTCGTCCATCCGCGCCACTTAACACCGCCGGGCCTCAAGACAAGGGCCGCCCTCGCCGCTAGGCTTTCACAAAACATAAGGAGGACGACATGGCGGGACGTGATTTCGACGGCTGGACAGTGGTTGTCACCGGCGCCTCGACGGGGTTGGGCCGCGCCATCGCGGTGGAGGTCGCCAGCCGCGGCGCAGGCACGGTGGTCGTCAACTACGCCCGCAGCGAAGCCGAGGCGGCCCAGACCGTGGGCCTGGTCGAGGCGCAAGGCGCCCGGGCGGTCCTGATCCAGGGCGACGTGGCCGAGGACGCCGACTGCCGCCTGATCGCCGAGGCCGCCGCCTCCACCGGACGCATCGACGCCCTGTTCAACAACGCCGGCACGACAGTCTTCGCGCCCGACCATGCCGACCTGGACGCGGTGTCGGCCGACGACTTCCTTCACCTCTACAAGGTCAATGTGGTGGGGGCCTACCAGATGGTCCGCGCCGCGCGATCGCTGCTGGAGGCCGCGCCCCAGCCCGGGGCGGTGGTCAACACCGCCTCAATCGCGGGCGTTACGGGCATCGGCTCATCGCTGCCCTACGCCGCCTCCAAGGGCGCGATGAACACCATGACCCTGTCGCTGGCCCGGGCCCTGGCGCCGAAGATCCGGGTCAACGCGATCTGCCCCGGCTTTATCGACACCCCCTGGTTCGGAAAGGCGATGGAGGAGGAGCGCATCGCCCGCATGCGCCAGGGCGTGATCGCCTCGACCCCGCTGAAAGCGGCCTCCACCGCCGAGGACATCGCCGGGGCGGCGGTGTTCCTGGCCTCGCCCGCTTCGCGCCATGTCACGGGAGAGACACTTTTGGTCGACGCCGGAACGCACCTGGGTTTTGCTTCTCTTTCAATGCGATAGCCCTTCAGGCGCCTGATCCCCCGGCGCCTGACACGCCCCTCGACGCTCAAATTTTGGGCGTTTATCCACAGCGTCGCTTAACTATGCGACAGCCGGATGGGACCGCGCGCCCACGGTCCGCCGAACATTGCTTCCCCACAAAGGTGTCACTGAAGCTGCGCTCAGGGCCACTCAGCACCTACCCCGACGCAGGAGGGGCCAGCGTCGGGAAAACAAAAGGGGATAAAAATTGAAGACCTTGAAGCTAGCGCTCTGCGCCGCCGCCGCGTCCATGCTCATGACCGGCGTCGCCGCCGCGCAGGACGGCGGTCCGAGCATCGCGTTCAATGTCGGCGCCGCGTCCGACTACATCTTCCGCGGCGTCAGCCAGAGCGACCAGGAGCCTGTCGTGTTCGGCGGCGCTGACGTCACGGCCGGCAAGTTCTACGCGGGCGTCTGGGCGTCCAGCCTAGACTACCTCAACTCCACCGACGCCGAGATCGACTACTACTTCGGGGTGAAGCCGACCTTCGGTCCGATCTCGGCCGACTTCGCCGCGATCTACTACACCTATGTCGATCAGCCCGAGGGGGCGGACTACAACTACTGGGAGTTCAAGGCCGCCGCCTCCGTGCCGGTCGGCGCGGGCTCCATCGGCACCGCCCTCTATGTCTCGCCGGATTACTTCGGCGCGGGGGTCAAGGAGACGGCCTATTACGAGGTCAACGGCTCCTACCCGGTGATGGACAAGCTGGCGCTCTCGGCCACGCTCGGCCGCCTCGATTACAAGGGCAACGGCGACTACACGACCTGGAACATCGGCGGCACCTACGCCCTGACCGACAACCTGGCCATCGACCTGCGCTACGCGGACACCAGCCGCCACGAGTTCGGCGACTACTACGAGGAATCCTTCGTGGCGACGCTGAAGGCGACGTTCTAGGGCGAGCCTCGATTTCAAGAAGGGAAAGCCGCCGCGAGGGACCGCGGCGGCTTTTTCTTTTGGCGCTCAACGCGCCGGACCTGCTTAAAACTGTGGTCGGCCACCACGGCCCCGGCTATGTCTTGCGCCGTTTCGGCGCGGGCGTGGCGAAACTGGTAGACGCAACGGACTTAAAATCCGTCGGGCTATGCCCTTGCCGGTTCGACCCCGGCCGCCCGCACCAACCCAAGTCAGACCGCGGCGCGGGGCGGCCACCGCCCCTTACGGGTGGGCGGGCGCCCATTTGGCATAGGCGTCCAGGGCTTTTTGCGGCGAGGCGATCCACCACGAATAGCCGTTGCGGCGGCCCACCGAGATGAAGTTCACGTCGTCGTGGATCGTCTGGTCCTTGTCGCCGAAAATCGGCCGGCCGTTGACGATGTCGTAGTTGCGCGACCAGATCGGGCCGGCGCCCTTCTTGTCGATCAGCTTTCGGCCCTGGTCGGTCATCTCGAACGACTTGTCGTGGACACGGGTCAATTCCAGCCACGCGACACCGTCGCGGATCGCCGCCTTCACCTCGGCGGACGGGTTCTTCTCGCCCATCAAGAAGAGCAGGATGTCGGTGGTCTCGCCGCTGGCGACCGAGCGGGGCTCGTAGTTGCGGGCGCTGGTGGGGACCAGGCGCATCGGCTCGACCTGCTGGGGCCAGCCCATCACCTTGCCGCCATAACGAACCTGGGCGCGAAGCATGACGTCGATCGCCCGCTTGGTCGCCTCGGCGGCGCGGCCTTCCAGCTCGGCCGGCACGAAGCCGAAATCGTTCTCGCCGTTGGCCACGTCGCGAAGCACCATGGCGGCGTTGGCCACGGCGTTGTCATTGAAGGTGATGGAATCGTGGAAACCGCCCTCCAGCGGCCAGATCTGCGGCCAGCCGCCGTTCGGGTACTGGGCGTTGAGCAGATAATGGACGCCCTTGATCACGCTGGCGCGCCAGGCGTCGCCCTCGCGTCCGGGAGCCTGGGCCGCGACCTTGGCGAGGAAGCGCATCTCGGTCCAGGTGGCGTCATTGTCCAGAGTGCCGACGAAGGTCCAGAAGCGGTCGGCCGGTGCGTCGAAATTGGCCGGGTTCTGCTCCATCGTCTCGGCGTCGTTGGAGAAGCGCTGACCCTTCAGGCGGGCGATGCGGCGGTCCTGGTTCTTGCTCCAGCCGCCGGCGGGGGTCTGGAAGGTCACCATGGCGTCGGCGATGGCGCGGGCTTCCGCCGAGCCGTACCACTTCACCGGCCGGTCCAGCGGCATGTTGTAGCTGTTGCCGCCCACGGCCTTGGGGGCCGGCGGCGGGGTCGCGCCGGCCGGCAGCTCGGCCGCCAGGGCGGCGCGGTCCGCCTTCATCTGCGCCTGCGAGCGGGACAGATAGTCTAGCCAGGGGCCGCGCTCGGCGTCAGGCAGCGCGCCGATCCGATCAGCGGTGAGACCCACGGCCGGCGTGTTCATGCGGATGACTTCCGCCCGCGCCGCGCCGCCGTCGAAGCTGACCGCGGCCAGGGCGGCCAAGCTGAACGCCGCAATGTTCAGGGCGTGTCTCATCGTGCGTCTCCCGACAACCTAACGGATCCATCCGTTCTCATTATATCGACAGACTTCTTACATGATGGGAGCAAGCCCTCAAGCGCGTTAAACGCAAAAAGGCCGGGCGCTGGGCCCGGCCTTTGTGTCGTTCTACCTTGTGAAACGCCCTAGGAGGCAGGCCCGCCCATGCCGCCCTGACCGGCGCGGCCGCCGGCGTCGTCATCGCCGAACAACGTATCGCTCAGCGGCTTGTCCTGCTTGGTCTTGGCGCAAAGCTTCTCGGCGTGGCTGCGGTCGCCGCCGAACAGCGGCTTGCGCGGCTCGAACGAGCGGTCTTCGGTCTTGTCTTCAAACGGGCGGGTCATCGCGGACCTCCTTCTTCCTCCCCGAAACGGGCTGATAAGGAAATTCTCGAATCGGAGCCCTGGTTCCGCTTTTGCGATCATGCCTCGACCGCCCAGACCTTGGCCGCGCCCGCGGCGCGAAGGGCCTCGACCAGCTCATCCACGGCCTGATCCACCTCCGCCGCGTCCCGCCCGCGGACCACCAGATTGGCGCCGTAGCCGTCCGGCGGGGTGAAGAATGGATAACTGCCCAGGGACATGTCCGGATGCAGCTTGGCCACCGCCTCCAGCGGCGCGGCGATCAACCCTTCGCCGGAGCCCTCGACCCGCACGGTGCGCGAGATGACCACCGCCCCGGTGCGCAGGCGCGGACCGACGTCGTCCAGCATGCCGCGCATGATCGCCGGCACCCCGGCCAGGACGAAGACATTGCCGATCTGGAAGCCGGGCGGGCCCTGCACCGGGTTCTTCACCAAGGTACCGCCTTCGGGCACGTGGGCCATGCGGCGGCGGGCGGCGTTCACCTCGCCCCAGCGCGCCTCGAGCATGGCCATGATCTCGGGATGCTCGTGGACAGGCAGGCCGAACGCCTTGCCCACGCTGTCGGCGGTGATGTCGTCATGGGTCGGGCCGATGCCGCCGGTGGTGATCACATAGTCGTACCGGGAGCGCAGTGCGTTGACCGCGTCGACGATGTCCCGCTCCACGTCCGCCACCACCCGCGCCTCGCACAGGTCGACGCCGTAGGTGGCCAGGTACTTGGCGATGGCGTTGAGGTTCACGTCCTGGGTGCGGCCCGACAGGATTTCGTCGCCGATGATCAGGACCGCGGCCGTCACCCGTTCAGCGCTGGAGGTCATCGCCCGTCTTCCCTAAATGTCGCGCTCTATCCTCCCGGACTTAGACCCCGCATGCTTTTGCCGCAACCGATGGCGCACGGTCGCCTCGTCCATCGCTACAAGCGCTTCTTCGCCGACGTGGTTCTCGACGACGGAACGGCGATCACCGCCCACTGTCCAAATCCCGGCGCCATGCTGGGGCTGAAGGACGAGGGACTAGGAGCATGGATTTCCCACGATCCCAATCCCAAGCGCAAACTGCCCTGGACGCTGCAGTTGGTGGAGGTCGACGGCGGGCTTGTGGGCATCAACACCATGCTGCCCAACCGACTGGTGGCCGAGGCCCTGGCGACGGCCACGATCCCGGAGCTGTCCGGCTACGCGACGATCCGCCCCGAGGTTCGCTACAGCGAGGCGAGCCGCGTGGACTTCCTGTTGGAGCATCCCGACCGGCCGCCCTGCTGGCTGGAGGTGAAGAACTGCCACCTTCGGCGCGACGGGACGCTTGCGGAGTTTCCCGACTGCGTGGCCGCCCGATCGTCAAAGCACCTGAAGGACCTGGCCGCCCAAGTCGCCCTGGGCCATCGCGCGGTGCAGCTGTTCGTGATCCAGCGCACCGACTGTGACCATTTCGCCGCCTGCGCCGAGCTCGATCCCGTCTACGCCGCGGGACTGAATGACGCGGCGGCGGCAGGCGTTGAAGTTCTGTGCTACGATTGCGACATAAGCCCTGAAGCGATCCGCCTGGCGCGCCGCATCCCGTGGCGCGACGCCCCGCATGGCGCGGGCTAGGTCGATCTGGAGTTGAGAAACATGGCGTCTGGCGATGATATCCTGGAGACGGAAGTCCGCGACGGGACCATCAAGATCCACAAGCCCGAGGATTTCGAGGGCATGCGCAAGGCCGGCCGCCTGGCGGCCGAGTGCCTGGACATGCTGGTTCCGCACGTCCAGCCGGGCGTCTCCAGCGAGCATCTCGACACCCTCGCGCGCGAATTCATCCTCGATCATGGCGCCCTGCCGGCCTGCCTGTTCTACAAGGGCTACAGCCACACGGTGTGCATCTCGCGCAACCACGTGGTCTGCCACGGCATCCCGGGGGACTGGACCCTGCGTGAAGGCGACATCGCCAATATCGACGTGACCGTCATCGTCGACGGCTGGCACGGCGACCACTCGCGCATGTACGGCGTCGGCAAGGTGCCGGCCCGCGCCCGCCGCCTGGTTGACATCACCTATGAGGCCCTGGCCCGCGGCCTGGCGGTGATCAAGCCGGGCGCCACCCTGGGCGACGTGGGCCATGCGATCCAGAGCTATGCCGAGGCCCAGCGTTGCTCGATGGTGCAGGACTTCTGCGGCCACGGCCTTGGCCGGGTCTTCCACGACGAGCCCAACGTGCTGCACCTGGGGCGTCCGGGCACGGGTCCGGAGCTGAAGGCCGGCATGTTCTTCACCGTCGAGCCGATGGTGAACCTGGGCAAGCCGCACGTGAAGGTGCTGTCGGACGGCTGGACCGCGGTGACCCGCGACAAGTCGCTGTCGGCCCAGTGCGAACATTCGGTGGGCGTCACCGAAGCGGGCGTGGAGATCTTCACCGCCTCGCCCGCCGGCCTGTTCCAGCCGCCGATCCTCGGCGAGTAGGACGCAGAAACACGCGACCGCTTTGCAACAGGGCGGCGAAGGCGTGGCCAGCTTCAAGGCCCTCGGTCCCATCCAGGGCCCGAGATCAAAGGGTCTTGGTTGCGGAACATACTGCCCCGCCTGTTGTTCTAGCAGGCGAAGACAAGGGCTGTACCAATGCGCCGTTCCGCGACCATCCTTCGATCCGCCGCCGCGACGGCGCTTCTGCTCAGCCTTGCGGCCTGCGCCAGCGCACCGCTGAAGCCGGGCGGCAATCTGGCGTCCTATGACGGCCTGACCAAGGCCGAGGGGCCGCGCACCAAGGCGCGCATCCGCTATGACGCCGCCGCGCTCGGCAAGGCGCGCACCGCCCACATCGCCCCGGCCACCTTCTCTCCCGAAGTGGCCGCTGAACTTAACGAGGAGCAAAAGGCGCTGGTCGCCGCGGCCCTGAACCGTACGCTGTGCGACCGGGTCGCCCAGCGTTACGACATCGTGCCGCAAGGCGAGCGCGCCGACCTGACCGTCACCTCCACCATCACGCATCTGGAAAAGACCGAGGGCGGCCTGGCGGGCGCCTCCATCGCCGCCTCCGCCCTGTCGCCGATCCCGTTCACGCCGCGCCTGCCGATCGGCATGGGCTCGCTGGCGGGCAAGTCGGAAGTGAAGGATGCGTCGGGCAAGCAGGTGGCGGCGATGATGTGGGCGCGCGGCGCCGACGCCTTCACCACCGACCCGCGCCTGTCGAAGATCGGCGACGCCTATGAGCTGTCGGAGGCTTTCGGCCGCGACATGGGCCGGATGGTGACCCGCCACTCCGACCCGTTCAAATCCGCCCCCAAGCGGACCTGGGAAGAACGCAAGGGTGACGATCCGCAGTGCGCGGTGTTCGGCGACAAGCCTGGCTTGGCCGGCTTCATTGGCGAGCGTCTGGGAGCCCCTCCCGGCTGGACCGACAAGGCCAATGATCCGAAGCCGGAGAAGAAGCCGCAGAGCGTGGCTAGGAACGAAGGCTCCTGAGGCGCGCGACCACGCGCCAGCCCAGCAGGACCAGCACGATCGCCCCATAGACGAGGGGCGGACGGTGATCGGCCTTCACCAGCAGGTAGTAGTGAACCACGCCTAGCGGCACGATGGCGTAGATCAGCCAGTGCAGCCGCCGCCATGCGCGCGGCCCCATCCGGCGGATCATCCCGTTGGTCGAGGTGACCGCCAGCGGGACCAACAGCACGAAAGCCAGCATTCCCAGGGTGATGAAGGGGCGCTTAAGGATATCGCGCCAGACCGCCGCGAAGTCGAAGTACTGGTCGACGCCGATGTAGGTCAGCAGGTGGGTGGAGACATAGGCGAAGGCGAACAGGCCGATGGTGCGCCGAAAGCGGATCAGTCGCGGCTTCCTTAGGAGCCGTGCGAGCGGCGTGATCGCCAGACCGACGATCAGCAGACGCAGGCCCCAGACGCCCAGTTGCCGGATCAGCCGCTCGATCGGGTTGGCGCCCAGCTCGCCCAGCACGGCCTGGGCCGCCAGCCAGACAAACGGCGCGAGGCAGGCCAGCCATACCGCCCAATAGACGATCCGGTCGCGGGTCTGGCGGTCCATCAATAGAACTTCCGAAGGTCCATGCCGCGGTACATGCCGGCGACCTGATCGCCATAACCGTTGAACAGCAGGGTCTCGCGGCGACGGAATTCACCGATACGGCGCTCGTTGGCCTGCGACCAGCGCGGATGATCCACCGCCGGATTGACGTTGGAATAGAAGCCGTATTCGCGGGCGTTCAGCATCTGCCAGGTGGTCTTGGGCTGGGTTTCCTGCAGGCGGATCTTCACCACCGACTTGATGCTCTTGAACCCGTATTTCCAGGGCACGACCAGACGGATCGGAGCGCCGTTCTGGTTGGGCAGGGTCTGGCCGTAGAGACCGACCGCCAGGATGGTCAGGGGATTGACCGCCTCGTCGATGCGCAGACCCTCGCGATAAGGCCAATCGAGATAGGGACCGCGCTGTCCGATCATCTGGTCGGGCCGCATCAGGGTCTCGAACGAGACGAACTTGGCCTTGGACGTCGGCTGCACGCGACCGATCAGGGCGGCCAGCGGCAGACCGATCCACGGGATGACCATCGACCAGCCCTCGACGCAGCGCAGGCGATAGATGCGCTCCTCCAGCGGGGCGGTCTTGAGGATGTCCTCCAGGGCGTAGCGGCCGGGCTTGGCGCATTCGCCCTCGATCAGAACCGACCAGGGGCTGGTCTTCAGGCGGCCGGCGTTCTTGGCCGGATCATCCTTGTCGACGCCGAATTCGTAGAAATTGTTGTAGCTGGTGATGTCCTCCAGCTTGGTGCGCTTCTCGTCCGTCGACCACTTGGACGGCTTGAACGCCAGGGGCGCTGCGGCGGCCGTTCCCGCCAGGCCCATGCCCGCGGCGATGCCGGCGGCCATGAACTCGCGCCGGCGCAGGTAAATGTCGCGAGGGGTGACATCGTTCTCGGTCAGGCCGGGGGCGTTTCGGATCAGCATCATGATCTCCGCTTCGGGCTAGTTACGAACGAGACGGCCGTTTGGTTACAACCTCGCGCCAAAAACCCTCGAACAGCGCACGATTCAGACATCATGGCCCGACGCGCTGGAAGAGCCTGTCATCTTGGCCCCTTGCCGCAAAGGGGCTGGCGCGTTCGCTCGCCTTGGGTCTAGGGTGCGAACAAAGATTAGAACAAGCGTTTTAAAGGGAGGAGTATGGAATGACGGACGCCGTCGCCGGGGCCGCGCGCCCCGAATCTGCCCAGCCCGTCGCCTCGCCGCTCGGGGCCGTCTCGAAAGGCTATCGGCGGTACGCGCTCAGTCTCCTCCTGGTCATCTACACCTTAAATTTCCTGGACCGGCAGGTGATCAACATCCTGGCCGAGCCGATCAAGCGCGACCTTGGCCTGGCGGACTGGCAGCTGGGTATGATGACGGGCCTCGCCTTCGCGATCTTCTACACGATCCTGGGCATTCCGATTGCCCGGTATGCCGAGAAGGCCAATCGTCCGCTGATCATCGCCGCCTCGGTCGGGGCGTGGAGCGCCTTCACCATGGCGTGCGGCGCGGCGCAGAACTTCTGGCAGCTGGTCCTGGCGCGGATCGGGGTCGGGATCGGTGAAGCCGGCTGCTCTCCCCCGCCCATTCGCTGATCACCGACTATGTGCCCAAGGAGAACCGCGCCTCGGCCATCGCCTTCTATTCCATCGGCACGCCGCTAGGCGCGCTTTTGGGGATGGCCATGGGCGGACTGGTGGCGGACCATTATGGCTGGCGCGCCGCCTTCCTCGTGGCGGGCGCTCCGGGGGTGCTGATGGCGCTGATCGCGGCCTTCACCCTGGTGGAGCCGCGCAAGAGGCTGACCGCCGACATCGCCGCCCGCGCGGCGGCGCAGATCAGCACCAAGGCGGCCCTGGCCGTGCTGATGGGCAAGAAGACCTTCTGGCTGGTGGCCTTTGCCGCCTCGATCAAGGCGTTCGTTGGCTATGGCCACGCGCCGTTCACCGCCTCGTTCTTCTTTCGCAACCACACCCAGGAGATCGCCGAGCTGGCGGCCAACTTCGGCTTGAAGTCGGGAGGATTCCTGGGCCTGGCGCTCGGCCTGATCGCCGGGACGGCGGGGGTGTTCGGCGCCTGGTTCGGCGGGGTGCTGGCCGACCGGCTGGGGGCAAGGGATCTGCGCGCCTATGTGATCGTCCCGGCCATCGCCAGCCTGATCACCATCCCGGTCTACATCTTCGGCGTCCTGGTCGACAGCGCGCTGGCCGCCATCGTCATCCTCGCGATCCCGGCGGTGCTGGGCACCTTGTGGTACGGCCCGGTCTACGCCACGGCTCAGAGCATCGTGGAGCCGCACATGCGGGCCACCGCCTCGGCGGTGCTGCTGTTCATCATCAACCTGGTGGGCCTTGGCCTGGGTCCGGTGGCGGTGGGGATCCTCAGCGACGTCCTGGCCGGCCCGATGGGCATGGGCGAGGCCGAGGGGGTGCGCTGGGCTCTGATCATTTCGACGATGTTCGGCCTGATCGCATTCGTGCTCTTCTGGCAGGCGCGCAAGACCATCCGCGAAGAGATGGTCGGCTAAAACAAAACGACATCAAAGGGAGTGACGGGCTTGGCGACTGAGGCGACGACGCGGGACCGGCCGCGGTACTCCGGAAGCTATCGCGGCACGGTCCTGGCGCTGCTGCTGCTGGTCTACACGGTCAACTTCATCGACCGCACGATCATCGGCACCATCGGACAGGCCATCAAGACGGACCTGAACCTGTCCGACACACAGCTTGGCCTGCTGCAGGGCTTCGCCTTCGCCGTCCTCTACACCACCTTGGGCATCCCCATCGCGCGCCTGGCGGAACGCAAGAACCGCGTGACGATCATCAGCGTCTGCCTGGTGATCTGGTCCGGCTTCACCGCTCTTTGCGGCATGGCCACCAACTTCATCCAGCTGCTGCTGTTCCGGGTCGGCGTCGGGGTCGGCGAGGCCGGCTGCTCCCCGCCCGCCCACTCGCTGATCAGCGACTACTATCCGGCGCAAAAGCGCGCCTCGGCCCTGGCCATCTATTCGTTCGGCATTCCGCTGGGCACCATGTTCGGGGCCATGGCCGGCGGCTGGATCGCCGAGAACCTCTCCTGGCGCCTGGCCTTCGTCATCGTCGGCCTGCCCGGCATCGTGCTGGCCCTGGTGGTCAAGCTGGTGATCAAGGAGCCGCCGCGCGGCTGGTCCGAACAGACGGTCGAGCCGGCCTCGCCCGAGGACGTGGCGGTGGATACGACCCCGCCGCCGTCGATCGGCACGGTCGCCAAGCGCCTGTTCACCAAGTGGTCGTTCATCAACATGACCATCGGGGTGACCCTCGCCTCCTTCGCCGCCTATGGCTCGGGCGCGTTCGCGGTCCCCTACTTCCTGCGCAACTTTGGCCTCAGCTTCGCCCAGGCCGGCCTGATCTTCGGCGCCATCGGCGGCGTGTCGGCGGGGATCGGCACCCTGCTGGGCGGCTTCCTCACCGACTGGGCGGGCAAGCGCAACGGCGCCTGGTACGCCCTGGTGCCGGCCCTCGGCCTGGCGGTCTCGACCCCGCTCTACGTGGCCGGCTATTCGGCCGCCGCCTGGAGCACCGCGGCGATGATCCTGATCGTGCCGGGGGTGTTCCACTACACCTACCTGGCCCCGACCTTCGGGGTGATGCACAACCTGGTCGAGCCGCGCATGCGAGCGACGGCCACGGCCCTGCTGTTCTTCGTCCTGAATCTGATCGCCCTCGGCGGCGGGCCGGTCTTCACCGGCTGGATCATCGACCTGTTCAGTACCCAGCAGTTCGCCTCTCTCAACCTCGGCGACTTCAAGGCCCTGTGCCCCGGCGGCAGGGCGGCCGAGGGCGCGGCCGCGGCGCTGGATGAGGCCTGCAAGGCCTCGGTCGCCAAGGGAACGCAGAGCGGGCAGATCACCACCGTCCTGATCTACGCCTGGGCGGCGCTGCACTACGGACTGGGCGCCATCGGCCTGTCCAAGGACCTGAAAGCCGCCCGCGGCGAGGGGTGAACTTGACTCGGGGGCGCCCACGGCTGAAGTGGGCGCCCTTGAGTTTGGGGGAACCATGATGGCCGACCTGAAGCCGCGCATGCGCGCAGACCTCGACCCCGCGCCCCATGCGGAGGCGTTCGAGCGCGACGGCTATGTCCAGATCGCCGATTTCCTCCCAGACGACGTGGCCGAGGGCATCGCCCAGATTCTGGAGACCCAGGTCCAGTGGTCGATCATGGTCACCGACCCCAACGGCAAGACCCACATCATCGACCGCGCCCAGTACGAGCAGGTCGGCCAGCAGAAGATCAACGAGTACCTGCGCCAGATGACCCAGCGCGGGGCCGAGGGCTTCGCCTTCCTGCACATGACCTATTCGCTGCTGGACGAGTACCCGCGCGACCCGGGCCACCCGATCGCCCGGGTGACCGAGTTCATGAACAGCCCCGAGTTCCTGGATTTCGGCCGCAAGGTGATCGGCGCCCCGACGGTGAAGAGCAGCTCGATCATGGCCTCGCGCTATGGTCCAGGCGACTTTCTGACCGTCCACGACGACAGCCACACCAGCGACACCCGCCGGGCGGCCATGACGCTGGGCTTCACCCGACGCTGGCGTCCGGATTGGGGCGGCCAGCTGCTGTTCCACGACGCGGCGGGCGATGTGGAACGGGGCCTGGCGCCCGGCTTCAACGTGCTGACGCTGTTCAAGGTGCCCAAGGCGCACTCGGTCGCCTATGTGGCGCCCTACGCCAAGGCGCCGCGCATCTCGATCACCGGCTGGCTGCGCGATGACCCGTCGCTGGTGAACTTCCCGGCCTGACGGGGTTGACTCGCGGGCGCTCGCGGACGAAGCGGACGCCATGATCCCTCGTTATTCCCGCCCGCAAGCCGCCGACATCTGGTCTCCGCAGACGAAGTACCAGATCTGGTTCGAAATCGAGGCCCACGCGGCCGACGCCATGGCCGAACTGGGGACCATCCCCAAGGCGGCCGCCGCGGCCATCTGGGCTGGCGGCAAGGACGCGGTGTGGGACAGCGACCGCATCGACGAGATCGAGCGCACCACCAAGCATGACGTGATCGCGTTCCTGACCCACGTGTCGGAGATCGTCGGTCCCGAAGCGCGCTTCTTGCACCAGGGCATGACCAGCTCCGACGTGCTGGACACCTGCTTCGCCGTGCAGCTTTCGCGCGCCACCGACCTTCTGCTGGAAGACGTCGACCTGGTCCTGGCCGCCCTGAAGCGCCGGGCCATGGAACACAAGATGACGGTCTGCGTGGGACGCAGCCACGGCATCCACGCCGAGCCGATCACCTTCGGCCTGAAGCTGGCCGGCTATTACGCCGAGTTCCAGCGCGCCAAGGAGCGCCTGGCGATGGCCAAGTTCGAGATCGCCACCTGCGCGATCAGCGGCGCCGTCGGCACCTTCGCCAATGTCGATCCGCGCGTGGAGCAGCACGTGGCCGACAAGATGGGCCTGGCGGTGGAGCCGGTCTCGACCCAGGTGATCCCGCGCGACCGCCACGCCGCCTATTTCGCGGCCCTGGGCGTCGTCGCCTCGTCGATCGAGCGCCTGGCCACCGAAATCCGCCACCTGCAGCGCACCGAAGTGCTGGAAGCCGAAGAGCCGTTCGATCCTGGTCAGAAGGGCTCGTCGGCCATGCCGCACAAGCGCAACCCGATCCTGACCGAGAACCTGACGGGCCTGGCCCGCCTGGTCCGCTCGGCCGTCGTGCCGGCGATGGAGAACGTCGCCCTGTGGCATGAGCGCGATATCAGCCACTCGTCGGTCGAGCGCGGCATCGGCCCCGACGCCACCATCCACCTCGACTTCGCCCTGCGCCGCCTGGCCGGGGTGATCGAGCGCTTCAACATCTATCCCGACAACATGGCCAAGAACCTCGACAAGCTCGGGGGCCTGGTCTTCTCGCAGCGAGTTCATGCTGGCCCTGACGCAGGAAGGCGTCAGCCGCGAGGACGCCTATGCGGCGGTTCAGGGCAACGCCATGAAGGTCTGGCGCGGCGAAGGCCGTTTCATCGACTTCCTCAAGGCCGATCCGGTGGTCTCCAAGGCCCTGTCGGACAGCGTGCTCGAGGAGCTGTTCGACTTCGGCTATCACACCAAGAACGTCGACGTGATCTTCGACCGGGTGTTCGGGAAGGAATAAGGCCGATGGCCGCCGACCTGCGCCTCAACCCGGCTCTCGACTGGCGGCCCTACGCCGAGACCTTCGCCCGTGAGGGCGTGGTCCAGATTCCCAACGTCCTGACGCCGCAAGCGGCCGAGGCCGTGGCTCAGATCCTGGAGCGGGCCACGCCCTGGCGGCTAGCCCTGTCCAACGAGCGCGGGACCGAGGAGGTGATGGACCAGCCCACCCTGGCCCGCATGCCGCGCGAGACCCTGGCAGGCAAGGTGCAGGCCACGGTCCAGCGGGCGACCGAGAACTTCGCCTACGTCTATCTTTGCTACCCGATGATCAGCGGTCTGCTGGACGGCAAGGAGCCGGACCTGCCGATCCACGGCGTGACCGAATGGCTGAATTCGCGGGAATTCCTGGATTTCGGACAGAGCGTCATCGGCCGCACCGACATCACCAAGGCCGACGCCCAGGCCAGCTTCTATCGCCAGGGCGATTTCTTGTCGCTGCACGACGACACCGGCCAGGGCGAGCGTCGAGCCGCCTATACCCTGGGCTTCACCCGTCGCTGGCGGCCGGACTGGGGCGGCCAGCTGCTGTTCCACGACAAGGACGGCCAGATCGAGCGCGGCCTGACGCCGGGCTTCAATGTTCTGAGCGTGTTCAACGTGCCGCGCCCGCACTCGGTGGCCCCGGTGGCGGCCTATGCCGGCGCGCCGCGGCACTCCATCGTCGGCTGGCTGCGCAACGACCCGCCGTTCAAGGGTTAGGCCGATCCAGGCTGGAAACGAAAACGGCCGGCGCTGGTGCGCCGGCCGTCTTTTTTCAGCGGTGTCGCTAGAGGCTTAGGCGCCGGCGCGGATCTGTTCGCGGGCCACGGCCATCAGCTCGTCCATCTTCTGGCGAACTTCGCCTTCGGAGACGGCCAGGCCGGCGCCCTTCAGGTCTTCGAAGACCTTGCGCAGGACGTCTTCGTCGCCCGGCTGTTCGAAGTCCGACTTGACGACGGCCTTGGCGTATTCCTCGACGGTCGCCAGGCCCATCAGACCCGCGGCCCACTCGCCCAGCAGGCGGTTGCGGCGAGCGCCGGCCTTGAACTCCTGCTCGGCGTCCAGGGCGAACTTGCGCTCATAAGCCTGCTCGCGGTCGTCAAAGGTGGTCATGGGTATTCCGTAAAGCCTTGTTAAGGCGGCTCCATAGCCCGCGCCGGGGCGGGGAGCAATCGTAAGCCTTGCTCCCATTTCGTCGCGGTTTGCGCCGGACGCGCCATTCGGGTAATTTCCGCGCCGAAAATCGACCTGAGCGGCCTTGAGTCGGAGCCGCGCGCGCAGCAATCCCCGCCGCGCGCGCTTTTTATTTCCGCAAAGCGCCGCAGAACCCCCGTGGGGACCAAATGACCACCCGCCGCAAGAAAATCTACGAAGGCAAGGCCAAGATCCTCTACGAGGGTCCCGAGCCGGGCACCTTGATCCAGTACTTCAAGGACGACGCCACCGCCTTCAACGCCCAGAAGAAGGCCATCCTCGAAGGCAAGGGCGTCATCAACAACCGCATCAGCGAGTATGTGATGACGCGCCTGAACTCGATCGGCGTGCAAAACCACTTCATCCGCCGCCTGAACCTGCGCGAGCAGCTGATCAAGGAAGTCGAGATCATCCCGCTGGAGGTGGTGGTTCGCAACGTGGCGGCCGGCAGCCTGTCCACGCGCCTGGGCCTGGCGGAGGGCACCGCCCTACCCCGCTCGATCATCGAGTTCTACCTGAAGGACGACAAGCTGGGCGATCCGATGGTCGCCGAGGAGCACATCACGGCGTTCAACTGGGCCGCGACCCAGGAGATCGACGACATGATGGCCATGGCCCTGCGCGTGAACGACTACCTGTCGGGCATGTTCGGCGCGGTCGGCATCACGCTGGTGGACTTCAAGATCGAGTTCGGGCGCATCTATGAGGGCGACTTCAGCCGGGTGATCCTGGCCGACGAGATCAGCCCCGACAGCTGCCGGCTGTGGGACACCGCCACCAACGAAAAGCTGGACAAGGATCGCTTCCGCCGCGATCTGGGCAATGTCATCGAAAGCTACACCGAAGTCGCCCGTCGCCTCGGCATCATGAAAGAGATGCCGACGGTGATCCAGGGCGGCGTCCACTAAACGAAGATCGAAAGCGTACTCATGAAAGCCAAGGTCCACGTCTTCCTGAAGCCCGGCGTGCTCGACGTTCAGGGTAAGGCCGTCGAAGGCGCCCTGCACGGTCTGGGCTGGGCGGACGTCAAGAACGTGCGGGTCGGCAAGACCATCGAGTTCGACGTCGCCGACGGCGCCAACGCCGAGGCCGAGGTGAAGTCCATGTGCGAGAAGCTGCTGGCGAACACGGTGATCGAAAGCTACCGCATCGAGCTGGCCTAAGGGCCCGCAGCGGGCGGTCCTGGCGGCCGCCCGATCCGCCGCCCGTCGAATTTGCGACGAACGGCCCCTTCCCCTCAAGCTTCGCCGCACCATGTTCGCTGTTCGGCGATCGGCCGTCGACGAGGGGGATTTGCATGACCGCGACCTATGAGCTGGCCCAGGTCAACATCGGCCGCCTGAAGGCGCCGCTCGAACTCGCCCCTCATCAAGGACTTCGTCGACAACCTGGACCGCATCAACGCCCTGGCCGAGGCCTCGCCCGGCTTCATCTGGCGGCTGACGGGGTCTGGCGACAACGCCACCGACCTGTCGCCCTATGACGACCCGCTGATCATCCCCAACATGTCGGTCTGGAAGGACGTCGCCCATCTCGGCGCTTTCGTCTATCGTAGCGGCCACGTCCAGATCATGCGCCGCCGGGCCGAATGGTTCGAGCACATGGAAAACTTCCAGGCGCTCTGGTGGGTCCCCGCCGGCCATCGCCCCACGGTCGAGGAAGCCAAGGCCAGGCTCGAACTGATCGCGCGGACGGGCCCGACCGCCGAGGCCTTCACCTTCTGGAGCCCCTTTCCGCCGCCGGACGCGCAAGCCCCGGTCGAGGCGGTGCTGGACCGCTGCGCGTGACAGATTGGGCTACATCTCCAACGCTTACAGCAACTTAATTTGCGTAACGCCGTTCTTCGCGGCATTGCGACCCTTTACTCAATGGCTCTGAGGGGTTGCTATGAACTGGGGTCTTTTCGCGCTCACCGTATCGGCGGTCCTTTTCGCCGGATGGGTCGTGCTGGCGTTTCGCCGCCGTTGGTCGCCGGTGGGGCTGATCGCCTCCTTCGCCTGTCTTCTGGCGGCGGCGTTGAACTCCGCCGCGCCGTTCCGTGGAGCCATCGACCCGGCCTATATGGGCTACGTGTTCGGCTATCTCGCCGCCGACAAGGGGCTGGCGGTCACCCTGCTGGCCGGCCCGGTCCTCCTGGGCGGGGCGGCGGCGGCCTATATCGCCGTGACCCGCCGCACCGGACCGCTGCTGTGGGTCGTCTCGGCGGTCTGTGGATCACTCGCCATCATCCTGGGCGGCCCTTGGCTGCGCACCGCTGTCACTGATCCGGCCAGCAACAGCATCCAGTTCGGCGAATACCTGACCTTGCCAGGCCTGCTGTCCACGGCCCTGCTGTTCGTGTTGCTGATCCTGCCGTTCATCGCCGGCGCCATCTGGGCGGCCCGGGGCGCGGTGCGTCCGGCCACGGCTTGAGGCGTTCACTTCCGCGGCGCCGCGCAAGCTTCGCCGTGAACGCGCGGCGCTGATCTGCGTTTGCAGCCTCGTCGGCGGCATGCCGACGTTTGGGAGGCTGCATTCCGATGAGCGTCGCGCGTCGAGATTTTCTGTTCGGGGCGGGTGTCGCCATGGCCGCCGGCGCGGCTGTCGCGCAGGAAACCGCGGCGCCCGCCGCCGCCAGCACGCCCCCGGCGGCTGGACCAGACTGGACGGCGGTGCGCGGGCAGTTCCAGACCGCGCCCGACCAGATCAACATGAGCGCCATGCTGATCGCCACGCATCCCAAGCCTGTGCGCGCGGCGATCGACCAGTTCCGTCGCGAACTCGACTGGCGTCCGGTCACCTATCTGGAGGACAACAACCGCCGCCTTCAGGGTTATAGCCGCGCCGCGGCGGGTCGCTATCTGGGTGTCGAGGGCAAGCAGGTCGCCCTGACCGACAGCACGACCATGGGCGCGGCCCTGGTCTATTCGGGACTGAAGCTGCGGCCGGGCGACGAAATCCTGACCACGCATCAGGACTATTACGTCACCCACGAATCCCTGCGGCACGCCGCCGTGCGCAACGGCGCGCAGATCAAGCGCATCTCGCTCTACGACGACATCGACGCGGTGTCCGAGCCTCAGATGGTCGGCCGGCTGATGGGCGCGATCACGCCGCGCACGCGGGTGCTGGCCCTGACCTGGGTGCATTCCAGCACCGGACTGAAGATTCCCGTGGCGGCGATCTCCAACGCCCTGAAACAGGTGAACGCCGGCCGGCAGGAGCCGGACCAGATCATTCTGGTGCTGGATGGCGTCCATGGGTTCGGCAATCAGGACGCCGACATGAACAGTCTGGGCTGCGATATCTTCGTGGCCGGCTGTCACAAGTGGCTGTTCGGGCCGCGCGGCACGGGCGTCATCGCCGCCAACAACAAGGGCTGGGCCGCCCTGCGCCCGACCATTCCAAGCTTCGTCGACAGCAACGCCTGGGGCGCGTGGATCAACAACGGCCCCCTGCCCGACCAGGCCAACGGCGTGCTGATGTCGCCCGGCGGGTTCAAGGCGTTCGAGCACATCTGGGCCATCCCCGCCGCCGTCGACTTCCACGACCGCATCGGCAAGGCCAACGTCGCCAACCGCACCACGCAGTTGGCCAGCCAGTTGAAGGAAGGCCTGGCGGCCATGCCGCACGTTCGCCTGGTCACCCCGCGCCAACCCGGCCTGTCGGCGGGCATCGTCTCCTTCGACGTGGCCGGGCAGTCGGCGAACGAAACGGTCCATGCCCTGCGCCAGCGGCGGGTGATCGCCTCGGCGGCCCCCTACGCGGTGCAGCACGTGCGCCTGACGCCCAGCATCATGAACACTCCGGCCGACGTGGATGCGGTGCTTGCGGAGGTGCGGGGGCTGAAAGCGGTCTAGACGTCCTGACAGGCGGCGAGAACGGTGCTAAACGCCCGCGCCATGAAAGCCGCCGTCGTCGTCTTCCCCGGATCCAACTGTGATCGCGACTGCAAGGTCGCCGTCGAACGCTCCACCGGAGCGCAGGTGGACATGGTCTGGCACAAGGATACGTCCCTGCCGGACGATCTGGACCTCATCGTCCTGCCGGGCGGGTTCTCCTACGGCGACTACCTGCGCTGCGGCGCCATGGCGGTCCAGAGCCCGGTGATGCGCGAAGTGATCGCCGCCGCCGATCGCGGCGTGGCCGTGGTGGGCATCTGCAACGGTTTCCAGATGCTGACGGAGGCGGGGCTGCTGCCCGGCGCCCTGCTGCGCAACGAGAAGCTGAAATATATCTGCAAGCCGGTCGGCCTGGACATCGTCAACGCCCAGACCCGCTTCACCGCCGCCTTCCAGGGCCAGCGCGAAGCGACGATGACCATCGGCAACGGCGAAGGCAACTACTTCGCCGATGAGGAGACCCTGGACCGCCTGGAGGGCGAGGGCCTGGTGGTCTTCCGCTATCAGGACAATCCCAACGGTTCGGCGCGCGACATCGCCGCCATCATGAACCCCAAGGGCAATGTGCTGGGCATCATGCCTCACCCGGACCGGGCCTTCGAGCCGGAGCTGGGCTCGGCCGACGGCGCCCTGCTCTTCCAGAGCGTGATGAACAGCGTCTGATCCGTCGCCGGACAGACAAGAACAGAAAAAGGGCCGGAGCGGCTGCTCCGGCCCTTTTCCTTTTGGAACATCCGCGACCGCGTCTAGCGGTTGGCGTCGTCGCCCTGGCTGGTCTTGCCCGGCTGGATCGCGCCTGTGTCGAGCCCCTGGCTCAAGCCTTGTCCGGGCTGTCCGGCGCGTTCCTGGCCCTGCTGGTTCTGCTGGCCGGCATTGGACTGCTGCTGATTGCTCTGCTGCTGGTCCGGACGACGGTTCGGTTGGCTAGTGTTCTGCATCTTGGGTCTCCCTTTGATGAGCGCCCTCTCTACGGACGCAAGGAGCTAACGGACCCGAGTCAGGGGTGTTCCTAATGCGCAGCTGGCTTTCTTACGCAATGGCGCAAACGGCCGACCCGCGATAGAAGGCCGCCATGACCGCGACCGCCCAAAAATCCATGGCCGACACGGCCCTCGAATTCGGCCTCAAGCGCGAGGAGTACGAACTCGTACTCAAGCGGCTGGGTCGTGAGCCCAACCTCGTCGAGCTGGGCGTCTTTTCGGTGATGTGGAGCGAGCACTGCTCCTACAAATCCTCGCGCAAGCACCTGGGCAAATTCCCGACCACGGGACCCAAGGTGATCTGCGGACCGGGCGAGAACGCGGGCGTCATCGACATCGGCGACGGCCAGGCGGTGATCTTCAAGATGGAGAGCCACAACCACCCGTCCTACATCGAGCCCTATCAGGGCGCGGCCACGGGCGTTGGCGGCATCATGCGCGACGTGTTCACCATGGGCGCGCGTCCGATCGCCCTGCTGAACGCCCTGCGCTTTGGCGATCCGTCGCATCCCAAGACCAAGCGTCTGGTGCAGGGCGTGGTCGCCGGCATCGGCGGCTATGGCAACTGCGTGGGCGTTCCCACCGTGGCGGGCGAGACCAACTTCCACCCCGGCTACAACGGCAACATCCTGGTCAACGCCATGTGCGTGGGCCTGGCCGACGCCGACAAGATCTTCTACTCGGCCGCTCCGGCCGCGGGTCTTCCGGTGGTATATTTCGGCTCCAAGACCGGCCGTGACGGCATCCACGGCGCGACCATGTCCTCGGCCGAGTTCACCGAGGATTCGGAGGAGAAGCGTCCCACCGTCCAGGTCGGCGATCCCTTCGCCGAGAAGCTGCTGATCGAAGCGACCCTGGAGCTGATGGCCAGCGGCGCGGTCGCCGCCATTCAGGACATGGGCGCGGCGGGCCTGACCTCCTCGTCGGTCGAGATGGCCGGTAAGGGCGGCGTCGGCATCGAGCTGAACATGGACGCGGTGCCCCAGCGCGAAGAGGGCATGAGCGCCTACGAGATGATGCTGTCGGAAAGCCAGGAGCGCATGCTGGCCGTCCTCAAGCCGGGCCGCGAGGCCGACGGCTACGCCATCTTCGAGAAGTGGGGCCTGGACGCCGCCGTCATCGGCGTGACCACCGACACCGGCCGCATGATCCTGAAGCATCACGGCCAAGTGGTCTGCGACCTGCCGCTGGCCCCGCTGTTCGACGACGCGCCCCTCTATGACCGTCCCTGGGTCCAGCCCGAGGTCGGCGCCTTCATCGACCCGGCCAGCGTTCCGGCTCCGGCGAACTGGGAAGAGGCCGTCCTGAAGATCGTGTCGTGCCCCGACGTGGCCTCCAAGCGCTGGCTTTGGGAGCAGTACGACCGTCACGTCATGGCCGACACCATCGAGGACAGCGCCACCGGCGCCGATTCGGGCGTGGTGCGCGTGCATGGCGGCGAGAAGGGGCTGGCGGTCACCTCCGACTGCACCCCGCGTTACGTGCAGGCCGACCCGTTCGAGGGCGGCAAGCAGGCGGTGGCGGAAGCCTGGCGCAACCTGACCGCGGTCGGCGCCGATCCCATCGCCATCACCGACAACCTCAACTTCGGCAATCCGGAACGGCCCGAGATCATGGGCCAGATCGTCCGCGCCATCGACGGCATGGCCGAGGCCTGCCGCGAGCTCGACTTCCCGGTCGTGAGCGGCAATGTCAGCCTCTACAACGAGACCAACGGCGTCGCCATTCCGCCGACCCCGACGGTCGGCGCGGTGGGCCTGCTGGCCAATTACGACCTAGCCGCCAACTTCGCCTCCATGGGCGATGGCGACACCTTGATCGTCGTTGGCCAGAACAACGGCCACCTGGGCGCAAGCCTGTACCTTCGCGAGATCCTCGGCCGCGAAGAGGGCTCGCCTCCCCCGGTCGACCTGCAGCTGGAGCGCCGCACCGGCGACTTCGTGCGAGGTCTGATCCAGGAAGGCGCGTTCACCTGCGTCCATGACCTGTCGGACGGCGGCCTAGTGGTCGGCGCGGCGGAGATGGCCCTGGCCTCGGACGTCGGCGTGACCCTGAAGGCGACCTCGGCCGCCCACGCCCACCCGTTCCTGTTCGGCGAGGACCAGGCCCGCTACCTGATCGCCACGCCGGATCCGCAGGACATCCTGACCCGCGCCGAGGCCGCCGGCCTGCACGCCAGCGTGGTCGGCAAGGCGGGCGGCTACGACTTCGCGTCGGAAGGCCTGTTCTCGATCCCGCTGCCCAAGCTGCGCGACACGCACGAAGGCTGGATGCCCAAGTACATGGGCGCCTGACGGTTGCAGCTGCTGGTCAACATCGACGTCCCCGATCTGGAGGCCGCCACGGCCTTCTACCGCGACGGGCTGGGCCTGACGGTCGCGCGGCGGTTCGGGAAGATGGCGGTGGAGATGACCGGCGGCTCGTCGCCCATCTACCTGCTCAAGAAGGCCGCCGGCAGCGTCGGCGCAGCCGAGGACCGCCGGCGCTACGAGCGCCATTGGTCGCCGGTGCACCTGGACTTCATCGTCGATGACGTGGACGCCGCCAGCGCCCGCGCCGTGGCGGCGGGAGCCAAGGTCGAGCAGGCGGCGGAAGACACCCCCTATGGCCGCCTGGCCCTCTTCGCCGACCCGTTCGGCCACGGCTTTTGCCTGCTGCAGTTCACCGGCGCCGGCTACGACGCCATCGCGGACTAAGGAGATCACCCATGCCCATGCCCGCCGACGTTCTTGAAGGCCGCCTGCGCGCGGCGTTTCCCGACGCCGAGATCGTGATCACCGATCTGGCCGGGGACGGCGACCACTACAAGGCGCGCATTGTTTCCGAGCAATTCAAGGGCTTGCCGCGGGTGCGCCAGCACCAGCTGGTCAACAAGGCGCTGGCCGATGTGCTGGGGGGCGAGCTTCACGCCCTGGCCCTGGAGACCTCGGCGCCCGCGCAATAGCGCCGCGGCGTCTTGACCCGGAGCCCCTTGGCGCCTAGCTGAGGGGCTTGGAATTCAAGGATATTTTTCGATGACCGACGTCGCCGACAACGCCGTTCACGCCTTCATCGCCAAGACCGTGGCCGATAACCAGGTCGTGCTGTTCATGAAGGGCGTGCCCGAGCAGCCGCGCTGCGGCTTCTCGTCGGTCGTGGTTCAGATCCTCGACCACCTGGGCGTCGACTTCGTCGGCGTTGACGTGCTGCAGAGCGACGAGCTGCGCGACGGCATCAAGACCTTCACCGACTGGCCGACCATCCCGCAGCTCTATGTGAAGGGCGAGTTCGTCGGCGGCGCCGACATCGTCCGCGAGATGTTCCAGACGGGCGAGTTGCGCCCCTTCATGGCCGAACAGGGCGTGCTGGCGGCGTGAGCCGGGTGTTCGAGGCGCCAGCCGGCGCCTTTGCCCTGACTGTCACGGCGTCGCAGGCCGACATCGACGCCAACGGCCACGTGAACAACGTGGTCTACCTGCGCTGGGCGCAGGACATCGCCATCGCCCATTGGGAAGCCAACACCTCCGCCGAGGAGCGAGCGCCCTGGACCTGGGTCGCGCGCCGCCATGAGATCGACTACCGCCGCGAACTGCTGCCCGGCGACCTCGCCACGGTCATCACCTGGGTCGGCGAACTGAAGGGCCCGCGCTTCGAGCGCTATGTGCGCATCGACGGCCCCGACGGCGAGATGTGCGCCCAAAGCCGCACCGATTGGGCCCTGGTCAACATCGAGACCCGCCGCCCCGCCCGCGTCCCCGACTGGATGGTGGAGCGGTTCACGCTCTAGGAACGGCCGATCGGATTCAACAGGAAGATCGAGGCGCCAGGCCGCAGCCCAAGCTCTTCACTGCTGTAGATGACCTCCACCTCGCCGCCCATCTCCTTGCAGCCGTCCACCTTCCGGCGGGCGAAGGCGATGTAGGCGACGCCGTTACGCATCTCCACGTGAAAGGCGATGTCGGCCTTGGTGGTGCAGCCGCTGGAGTCCATGCGGATCGATACCCCACCCGGCCCGCTGCTGGCGGCGTGGAGCGGCTCCAGGGCCTGGAAAATGATGTCCGACGTGCCGATCGGCGACACGGGCGCCGCACGCCGCGTCGTGGCGCAGCCGGCCAGGGTCAATGCGCCCAGAAGGATCAGGCTGCGGCGGTCCATCAACTCCCTCTCTCTACCCGTGGGAGTTTAATTTGCTCGCTCGCGGCGCCGCCAGCATCCTCGCGGCCATGCGCACAATTCTTTTCGCACTCGGCCTTCTGGCCGCCGCTTCGGCCACGGCTCAGGCCCAGACCGTCAAGGGCGGCATGGCCGTCGCCGAGATCCGCAAGACCAAGACGGACATCCGCGTGTCCGGCAAGCGGGACGAGGAGAAGGGCCTGCCGCTGCGGACCGACACGGTCATGTACGGGGCGTCCCTGACCAAGTTCGCCTTCGCCTACATGGCCATGCAGCTGGTGGACGAGGGCGTGATCCAGCTGGACTGGCCCATCGACCGCTATCTGAAGAAGCCCCTGCCCGACTACGAGAAGTACGCCGATCTGAAAGGCGACGAGCGGTGGCGCAAGCTGACCCTGCGCATCCTGCTCAGCCACACCACGGGCTTCGCCAACTTCCGCTTCGTGGAGCCGGACGAGAAGCTGCGCTTCCACTGGGAGCCTGGGACCCGCTACGGCTACTCCGGCGAGGGGATCAACCTGGCCCAGTTCGTTCTGGAGGAAGGCCTGGGCCTCGACGTGGGCCAGGAGATGCAGCGGCGGGTGTTCGACCGCTTCGGCATGACGCGCACCAGCATGACCTGGCGCGCCGACTTCGCCGACAATGTCGCCCAGGGCTACACCCGCGACGGCACGCTGATCCCCCACCGCAAGCGCGGCTCGACCCGGGCGGCGGGCTCGATGGATACGACGCCCGCCGACTACGCGCGCTTCGTGGCCGGCTTCATGCGCGGCGAGGGCCTGTCGCCCCACGCCCGGGCGGAGATGCTGAAGCCGCAGATCGCCATCACCTCACGAAGCCAATTCCCCACCCTGTCGGACGAGAAGGCGCCCGCGGGGACGGTTGGCCTGGGCCTGGCCGCGGGATTGGGGGTGGTGGTCTATGACGGGCCCAAGGGCCGGGTGTTCTTCAAGGGCGGGCACGACGACGGCACGGACAACGTGCTGATCTGCGACGAGGCGGCCAAGCGCTGCTTCCTCGGCTTCGGAAACACCAACGAGGCGGCGCTCCATTACCCGCTCCTGTCGGAGAAGGCGCTGAAGCTGAAGACCTTCCCCTGGTGGTGGGAGTACAGCGCCAAGCCGCAGGGGTTCAACTAGCCCTTTAGCGCCCCGCGAAGGGGTTCATGACCCGCACCTCGCCGCCCGGCTCAAGGCCCAGCTCGGCGAAGGTCCAGGTCAGATCGGCGGTCGAGGCGATCAGGGAGCGGCAGCGGTCCTCGGTCTTGCGCGCGAATCCGATCGTCGCGCGGCTACCGTCCTTGCGGACCACCGTGGTGAAGTCTGCCTTCTTGGTGCAGCCGCTGGAGTGCATCCGCGCCATCACGGAATCCCGCGTGACGACCACGGCCATCAGGCGCTCCATCTCGTTGTCGGCATCGACCGAGATGCGGACATCGGGATTGTCCTTGGCGTCGATCATCACGCAGCCGGCGGCCAACGGCGCGACGGCCAGGACCGAGGCCAAGACGGCGAACTTCATCTTCCTCATCGAACAGCCCATCCCCTGACTTTAATCAGAGTCGTTCGCGATCCCCGCCCTTGTCCAATGAACAAGCGGCAATGTGTGTGAACTCCGGCCGCTCGCCAGTGCAGGCAGGCATGGAAAAGGGGCCCCGGTCGCCCGGAGCCCCTTCCTGAATTTCGAAGTTCGAGGTCGGCTTCTTACGAAGCGTAGAATTCGACCACGAGGTTCGGTTCCATCTTCACCGGGTACGGCACTTCGGCCAGTTCCGGGGCGCGGACGAAGGTCACCGACATCGTCTTGGAGTCGAAGGTGATGTAGTCCGGCAGATCGCGTTCCGACGACTGCAGGGCTTCCAGCACCAGGGCCATGTTGCGCGAACGCTCACGCACCGAGACCACGTCGCCGGCCTTCACACGGTAGGAGGCGATGTTGACGCGCTTGCCGTTCACCAGGACGTGGCCGTGGTTGACGAACTGACGGGCGGCGAACGGGGTCGGCACGAACTTGGCGCGGTAGACGACGGCGTCCAGGCGCGATTCCAGCAGGCCGATCAGGTTTTCCGAGGTGTTGCCCTTGCGGCGGGCGGCTTCCTCGTAGGTACGGGCGAACTGCTTTTCAGTCAGGTTGCCGTAGTAGCCCTTCAGCTTTTGCTTGGCGCGCAGCTGCAGGCCGAAATCGGAGATCTTGGACTTACGACGCTGGCCGTGCTGGCCGGGGCCGTACTGGCGCTGGTTCACCGGGGACTTCGGACGGCCCCAGATGTTTTCGCCCATACGGCGGTCGATTTTGTACTTGGCGCTATGGCGCTTGGACATGCTTGTCTCTTCTACTCGACACGGGCCGGCGCACTTCCCAATTGAAGGCGCGATCGCAACGGCGGCTTCGCATCATTCCGTCATGACAATCTCCACGCCGTCCGGCAGGCCGGCGGCGGGAAAGCGGGGTGTATGACGGAGCGGGTGTACGGAGTCAACCAACCAGGCGGCTTGCGTGCCAGGCGACGTGGTCGCCCACGAAGGTGGAGATGAAGAAGTAGCTGTGGTCGTAGCCGTCCTGGCGGCGGACGGTGACCTTCACCTCGGCCTTGTCGGCGGCGGCTTCCAGCAACTGCGGCTTCAGCTGGCTTTCCAGGAAATTGTCGGCCAGGCCCTGGTCGACCAGGATGTCGTCGAACGGCGAGCCGCGGTCCTCGATCAGGGCCGTGGCGTCGTGCCCGCGCCACGCCGCGCGGTCGTCGCCGAGATAGGCGGTCATCGCCTTGTCGCCCCACGGGCAGTTCAGGGGCGAGACGATGGGCGAGAAGGCCGAGACGGACTTGAACAGGTCCGGCTCGCGCAGGGCGATGGTCAGGGCCCCGTGGCCGCCCATGGAGTGACCGAAAATCCCTCGCCGCGACGCATCGAGCGGAAAGGCCGCGTCCACGGCCGCCAGCAGGTCCTTCGTCACATAGGAATACATGTTGAAGTGCGGCGCCCACGGCGCCTGGGTCGCGTCCACATAAAAGCCCGCCCCCTGGCCCAGATCGTAGGCGGCGTCATCGGCCACGCCCTCGCCCCGGGGGCTGGTGTCCGGCGCGACGATGGCCAAGCCGTGCTTGGCGGCGAAGGCGTAGGCCCCGGCCTTGGTGGTGAAGTTGTCCTCGGTGCAGGTCAGGCCCGACAGCCAGACGAGGTAGGGAAAGGGTCCCTCTCCATCCGGCGTCCAGATCGAGAACTTCATCGGCGTGCCGGTCGCCGCGCTGTCATGGCGGCAATAGCGCAGCGTGCCGCCTTGGGTGCGATGGGTGTTGAGGATCTCGACCATGGGTCCGCTCCCTTAGAACACCACCACCGAGCGGATGCTCTCGCCCGAGTGCATCAGGTCGAAGGCCTTGTTGATGTCTTCCAGCGGCAGGACGTGGGTGATCATCGGGTCGATCTCGATCTTCCCGTCCATGTACCAGTCGACGATCTTCGGCACGTCGGTGCGGCCGCGGGCGCCGCCGAAGGCGCTGCCCTTCCAGACCCGGCCCGTGACCAGCTGGAACGGACGGGTGCTGATCTCCTTGCCCGCCTCGGCCACGCCGATGATGATGCTCTCGCCCCAGCCGCGATGGCAGGCTTCCAGGGCCGTGCGCATGACGCCGGTGTTGCCGGTGCAGTCGAAGGTGTAGTCGGCGCCGCCGTCGGTCAGGGCCACCAGGTGCGCCACCAGGTCACCGTCCACCTTGGTCGGGTTGACGAAGTGGGTCATGCCGAAGCGACGGCCCCACTCTTCCTTGGAGTCGTTGATATCGACGCCGATGATCTTGTCGGCCCCGACCATCTTCAGGCCCTGGATCACGTTCAGGCCGATGCCGCCCAGGCCGAAGACGATGGCGTTGGCGCCAGGCTCGACCTTGGCGGTGTTCGTCACCGCGCCCACGCCCGTGGTCACGCCGCAACCGATGTAGCAGGCCTTGTCGAAGGGGGCGTCCGGGCGGATCTTCGCCAAGGCGATCTCGGGCAGCACCGTGTAGTTGGAGAAGGTCGAGCAGCCCATGTAGTGGGCGATGGCCTGGCCCTTGTAGGAGAAACGGCTGGAGCCGTCCGGCATCAGGCCCTTGCCCTGGGTGGCGCGGATCGAGGTGCACAGGTTGGTCTTGCGGCTCAGGCAGCTTTTGCACTGGCGGCATTCGGGCGTGTAGAGCGGGATCACGTGATCGCCGACCGCGACGCTGGTCACGCCCGGCCCCACCTCGACCACCACGCCGGCGCCTTCATGGCCCAGGATGGAGGGGAAGATGCCCTCGCTGTCGAGACCGTCCAGCGTATAGGCGTCGGTATGGCAGATGCCGGTGGCCTTGATCTCCACCAGGACCTCGAAGGCCTTGGGCCCCTCCAGGTCGACCTCCACGATCTCCAGCGGCTTCTTGGCCTCGAAAGCGACGGCGGCGCGGGTCTTCATGGGATGGTCTCCGGTTCAGGTCTTCACCAGGGGAATTCGAGGACCGGACCGCTCAGGTCAAGCGGCCTTTGACGTACCGAGGGTCAAAGCGCCTACTCCTCGCTTTTCTGCGTCGCCTTCTTTTCCGCCAGCTTGGCCAGGACGCGGCCGCGCCCCTTGGACAGGGCGGTGACCACGCCTCGGAAGGTGCGCACCTCCTGGTCGGTCAGGCGGGCGCGGGCCAGGGGTGCGCGCAGATTGCGGATCATCGACGGCTTCTTTTCCGGCGGGTGATAGAACCCGGCGGCCTCCAGCTCCGTCTCCAGATGGTCGTACAGGCCCATCAGCATGGCCTGATCGGCGGGCGGCTCGACGTTCTTCTCGAACTTAGACCACGGACGGTCGTCCACCGTCATCTTCCACTCATAGGCGTTGATCGACACCGCCTGCGCCAGGTTGAGCGACCGGAAGCGCTCGTCGATGGGAATGGAGATGATCGCCTGGCAAAGGGCGATGTCGTCGGTCTCCAGCCCGGCGCGCTCGCCGCCGAACAGCAGGCCGGCGGACTGGCCAGCCGCGATCTCGGTCGACAGCTGGCCGGCCGCTTCGCGCGGCGTGAGCACCGGAAGGCGCGTCTCGCGCGGGCGCGCCGTGGTGGCGAAGACCAGTTGCAGGTCGGCGATGGCGTCTTCCAGGCGCTCGAACACCTTGGCGTCGTCCAACGGCCAGTTGGCCCCCGAGGCGCTGGCCCAAGCGCGCTCTTGCGGCCAGCCGTCGCGCGGGTTCACGAGACGCAGGTCCGTCAGGCCGAAATTGGCCATCACCCGCGCCACCGAACCGATGTTCTCGGCCAGCTGGGGCGCATTGAGGATGACGCAGGGCGCCCGTCCTTCGGAACCAGTCACGCTTTTCTCCGCTCTTCTCGCACGCGGCGAGGCTTTGGGACTGTCCTATGGCGACAAGGGCGCGGGATCGACAACCCCGATGATGAGCTTTTCCCGACGTGCTGTGCTGCTGGCGCCGCTACTGGCCGCGGCCTGCGCCAAGTCCGTGGTCATGGAAGTGTCCGGCGAGGGCATGGACCTGGCGCAACTGGATCGCGAGGTCGGCGCCGCCGCAAAGCGCGCCGCTCCCGGCGTTCTGGGCGCGGCGATCACCGATCTGGGCAATGCCGATGTGTGGCTGCACAACGGCGACCGCCCCTTCCCTCTCGACGGCGCGGCGTCCCTGCTGATCGTCGCCGCCGTGCTGGACGAGGCAATCGGCGGGCGCGTGAACCTGAACGAGCCCATCGCCGTGCGCGACGTGGACCTGTCGCCGCCGCCCAGCGTTGTCGCCGCCGCCTGGCCGCGGCGTGACCGCTATCGGGTGGAGGAGCTTCTGCCCCTGGCCCTCGACGGCGACCGCACCGCCTGCGACCTGCTGATGAAGCGCATCGGCGGTCCAGGCGTGGTCACCGCCTGGATCCAGCAGAAGCGGCTGAAGGGCATCCGCGTCGATCGCTATTTTCGCGAGCTGGAGGTGGAGCGGCTTGGCCTGCCCTCCTTCCGCGCCGACTGGCGGACCGAACAAGCCTTCATCGCGGCGATCGACGCCGTGTCCGAGCGCCGCCGCAACGCCGCCGCCGAGGCCTACCTGCGCGATCCGCGCGACACCGCCACGCCGCGCGCGGCCATGGACTTCCTGGTCGCCCTGCACAACGCCGAGCTGGTCGCGCGGCCCGCGACCAATCAGTTGCTGACGCTGATGCGCGCCAAGGGGCATGGGACCAACCTTCTACGCGCCGGCCTGCGACGCGACGCGGATCTGGCTCACGCTTCGGGGGTCGGTCGCCGCGATCTTGGGCGCACGTCGGCCGTCAATGACATCGGCCTCTATCGGCAGGCGGGCGGCCAGGGGCTGGCCGTGGCGGTGTTCCTGTCCGGATCCCCCCAGCCGATGGACGCCCAGGCGGCGGTCATCGCCGACGTGGGCCGCGCCGCCCTCGCCTCGCGCGGCTAGGCGCTGCGGCTGGCGCCGACCTGCGGGGCGTGATCGACGCCCGAAAGCGCCTCGATCAGTTCGGCCGGACGCACCGGCTTGGAGACGTGCAGATCGGCGCCGGCCCGGCGGGCCTGGACCACATGCTCGTCCATGGCGGCGGCGGTCAGCATGACGATACGCGTGCGGGCGCGGCCGTCGCGAGCTTCACGCTCGCGGATCAGGCGGGTGGCGGTCAGGCCGTCCATCACCGGCATCTGCATGTCCATGAGGATCACGTCGAAGCTGGCCTGGGCGAAGGCCTCGACGGCGTCGGCGCCATTGTCGACCACGGTCAGGTCGATGCCGAAGGGCTCCAGGACGATCTGAACCACCTTGCGGTTGGTGGGATGATCCTCGGCCACCAGCACGCGCAGGCCGGCCAGCGATCCGCCCTCGACGACGCTGCTCGGCTCGGCGACGGGCGTATTCATTCCCACGGGCGGCAGGGGGAGGATGACCTCGAACACCGCGCCCTTGTCGGCCGAGCGGGCCTCGATGCGGCCGCCCATCATCTCGGTCAGCGCCGCGCATATCGACAAACCCAGGCCGGTACCGCCGAACCGGCGGGTGATCGAGGCGTCCGCCTGCTCGAACCGGCGGAACAGGCGCTGGCGCGTCTCTTCGTCGAAGCCGACGCCGGTGTCGCGCACGCAGAAGGAAATCGCCCCGTCCTGGGTGCGGTCGACGGTCAGGGTCACGCCGCCGGTCTCGGTGAACTTCACGGCGTTGGCCAGAAGGTTGGACAGCACCTGGGCGATGCGGCCCGCGTCGCCCAGATAGCCGCCGCCGGCGTCCGGCGAGACGCTCCAGCCAAAGTCCAGTCCCTTGGCCTCGGCCGAGGCGCGATGAAGCTCGGCGATCGCCCCGACCTCGCAGGTCAGGTCGAAGGGCGCCGGGGTGATGCTGAACTGGCCCGCCTCGATCTTGGAGACATCCAGGATGTCGCTGAGCACCTGCTCCAGAAGGCGGCCGGACGAGGCGACCAGACCCGCCAGCTCTCGTCGGCGCTCCTGTCCACGCTCCTCGGCTAGCTGATCGGCGATGGCGATCACCCCGTTCAGGGGGGTGCGCAGCTCGTGGCTCATATTGGCCAGGAAGACGGACTTGGCCTTGTTGGCCCGCTCCAGTTCGGCGGTGCGCTCGGCCACGCGATCTTCCAGCGACCGCAGCAGGTCGTCGTTCTTGGCGCGCTGCCATGACAGGGCGCGGGCCAGCACGCCGATCTCGTCCTGGCGGTGCTCCAGATATTCGGTATCGCCGCCATCGCTCCACCCGGCCTGGGCCAGGCGGCCGAGGGGATCGAGCACGGCGGTTCGGGTGAAGCGGTAGAGCAGCAGGGTCTGAGCGACCACGCCCACCAGGCCGAACAGCAGGATCCACGCCGCCGACTTGACCGCCGACCACAAGATGTCCGTGGGCGAGAAGCTCATCAGGAAGTACCAGCCCGGCTCCTTCATCAGGCCGTAGGCGATCACCTTGCCGGTGACCTGACTGCGGACCACGCCGACGTCCTGCCCCTGCTTGCGGATTTCCTTGACGACGTCCGCGATGCGGTGCTCCTGCTGCGCCTTCTGCAGCACACCCCGGTCGACGATGCCGTCGCGGCTCATGCCCGGATAGGAGATCAGCTCTCCGTCGTCCGAGGCGATCATGTTGACGCCCCCCGGCAGCGCGTCCTGAACGGCGCGCAGCAGGTAGGAGTTGAGCATGATGGTCGTGCCCCAAGACGCCACGTGCCTGCCGCCCACGTCGATGGGGGTCATGCAGGCCGAGGTCAGGGCCTGGCCCGTGGGGTCGGAGATCAGCTTGCGCAGCTTGGTGCAGCGCATGGTCCGCTCGGGATTGTTCCGCGGCAGGGTCAGCTCGACCATCTCCTCGCCGCGGAAGTCCAGGGTCGGCGGGGCGTCGCGACGGTAATAGATCAGCCGGTCGTCGCGATGGGGCCCAAAGACGATGAAGCGGTTGGTCTCCGGCGTGAACAGATAGAAGTTGTCGTAGCGCTCCAGCTCCGCCTCGCCGGTGTGCGAGACGACCTGCAGGGCGCTGACCAGCAGGCGGCGCTCGTCGGGCGATACGTCCGCGCCGTTGGCGATGAAGCCGCCCAGGCCGTAGGACCAGGGATTGCCGTCGAACAGCTCGGCGGTGGTGCGGCGGGTGCCGTCGGCCTGCAGGGGGAAGGCCTTGTCGAATTCCCTGTCGATCAGGGCCTGGGGCATCTTTTCCATGCGCCGGCGCAGGGACAGGCTGGCGGCGCGGTGCAGCAGCACCAGATCGGAGAACAGGCGGTCCTCGGACTTCACGCGCTCGGCGACGTACTCCTCCAGGCGCGCGGTCTCACGCGCCGCCACGTCCTTCTGGACGAAGGCGAACGTCGCCATGGTGGCCGCTCCCGTCACCAAGATGGACAGGACCGCCACGATCGTCAGAAGCCGTCTCGCGAGCGGCGAATTGACAGAAAGCATGCGCGTAAAAGACCCCCTGATGCGAATAATACGCACCAGAGGTTGAACAGGGGGTTTATCGCCGCCGCTGGCGCGCGCTGGCCTTAGCCGCTATAGCCTCTGCCCGTCCCTGCGACGCGCGTGCGGCCCTGTGCGCCGCCCCGCCGAGCGCATCTACAACCGAAGGAATTTGCCCGGAATGGCCAAGATCAAAGTCGCCAACCCCGTCGTGGACATGGACGGGGACGAGATGACCCGGATCATCTGGAAGCTCATCAAGGATAAGCTGATCTTCCCGTATCTGGATCTCGAGCTCGACTATTACGACCTGTCGGTCGAGAACCGGGACGCCACCAACGACCAGGTGACCATCGACGCCGCCGAGGCGACCAAGAAGCATGGCGTGGCCGTCAAGTGCGCCACCATCACCCCGGACGAAGCGCGGGTGACCGAATTCAACCTCAAGAAGATGTGGAAGTCGCCCAACGGCACCATCCGCAACATCCTGGGCGGCGTGATCTTCCGCGAGCCGATCATCTGCCAGAACGTGCCCCGCCTGGTCCCGGGCTGGACCCAGCCGATCATCGTCGGCCGCCACGCCTTCGGCGACCAGTACCGCGCCACCGACTTCCTGTTCCCCGGCAAGGGCACCTTGACGATCAAGTTCGTCGGCGAAGACGGTCAGACCATCGAGCATGAGGTCTACAAGGCTCCGAGCTCGGGCGTCGCCATGGCCATGTACAACCTCGACGAGTCGATCCGTGAGTTCGCCCACGCCTCGTTCGCCTATGGCCTGAACCGCAAGTACCCGGTGTACCTGTCGACCAAGAACACGATCCTGAAAGCCTATGACGGCCGCTTCAAGGACCTGTTCCAGGAAGTGTTCGACGAGCACTACGCCGAGCAGTTCAAGGCCCTTGGCATCCACTACGAGCACCGCCTGATCGACGACATGGTCGCCTCGGCGCTGAAGTGGTCGGGCGGCTACGTCTGGGCCTGCAAGAACTACGACGGCGACGTGCAGTCGGACATCGTCGCCCAGGGCTTCGGCTCGCTGGGCCTGATGACCTCGGTTCTGATGACGCCGGACGGCAAGACGGTGGAAGCCGAAGCCGCCCACGGCACCGTCACCCGCCACTACCGCCAGCATCAGAAGGGCAAGTCGACCTCGACCAACTCGATCGCCTCGATCTTCGCCTGGACCCGTGGCCTGGCCCACCGCGCCAAGCTGGACGACAACGCCGAACTGGCCGCCTTCGCCGCCACCCTGGAAAAGGTCTGCATCGACACCGTCGAGAGCGGCTTCATGACCAAGGACCTGGCGCTGCTGGTCGGCGACAAGCAAGGCTGGCTGACGACCGAAGGCTTCCTCGACAAGATCGACGAGAACCTGAAGAAGGCCATGGCGGCCTAAGGCCTTCGTACCTTCGAGACTTCCAAAGCCCGCGCTGTCAGACCGACGGCGCGGGCTTTTCTTTTCCAGGGACAGACGATGAGCCGCTTCACCGGAACGATCCGCGACCTGACCAACGCCGACCGGGAGAGCTGGGATGGCCTCTGGGCGGGCTACCTGGCCTTCTACGAATCCTCCGACCTGCCCCAGGCGGTCGGCGACACGACCTTCGAGCGCATGCTTGATCCCGCCGAGCCGATGTTCGCCCTCGTGGCCGAGCAGGACGGCCAGGCGATCGGTTTCGCCCACTGCGTCGTTCATCGCGCGACCTGGACGACGGGCTTCTATTGCTATCTGGAGGACCTGTTCGTCTCTCCCGTTACGCGGGGCTCGGGCGCCGGCCGCGCCCTGATCGAGGCGATCTATGCGCGGGCAGACGCGGAAGGCTGGGACCGCGTCTATTGGCTCACTCACGAGACTAACACCCAGGCCCGCAAGCTCTATGACGCGGTCGCGCAGAACCGCGGATTCATTCAATACCGACGTTAGATGTTCTTGATCCGTTCGCGTCCGGTGATAGGCTCTCGCCATTCATCCGGGGAGGAACGGACATGATCGGATACGTCACCATCGGCGCCCTCGACGAGCAGGCGTCGAAGCGGTTCTACGACGCGGTGTTCACCGCCATCGGCAGCGAGCGCAAGCTCGAGGGCGGCGGCTGGATCGGCTATGGCGTCACCGGGCCGGGCAAGGACATCACCGACTGCCACACGGCGCTCTGCCCGACCTTCAACGGCGAGCCGGCCAGGCCGGGCAACGGCATCATGATCGGCTATCAGGCGCAGTCGCCCGATCAGGTAAAAGCGGCGCACGCCGCGGGGCTGGCCGCTGGCGGAACCTGCGAAGGCCTGCCGGGCTTTCGTCCCGCCGAGGCTGAGTCCGGCTTCTATGGCGCCTAGCTGCGCGATCCGACCGGCAACAAGATCAGCATCTTCGCCGGCGTGCCGGCCGCTTAGGAGCGCGCCCTGAGCGCCTGCGCCGCGACGGCCGCCGATGAGGCCAGCGGCGCAGGCAGGGCGTCCAACGCGAACCAGCCGAAGGCGGCGTGCTTGTGCGGCTCCATCAGGCGCGGCTCGCCGCTGAAGGCCTTGGCCAGATAGACGGGCGAGACCCAGTGCGCGCCGTCGCCCTGGTCGATCAGATCCACCACGCACAGCAAGGTCAGGCCTTCGGCCTGAACGCCCAGCTCCTCGGCGGTCTCGCGGGCGGCGGCGGCCATGGAGGGCTCCCCCCAATCGACCTTGCCGCCGGGCAGGCTCCAGCAGCCGGCCTCCGGCTCCCGCTTGCGCCGGATGAGCAGGATGGCGTCGTCCTTCAGCAGAACGACGCCGCAGCCGACGCGCGGCTCCCGGCTCACCCCGCGAGCGCGGCTTTGACGGCGGCCACGCCTTCGGCGGCCTTGGAGTCGTCCGGAGCCCCGCCCTGGGCGAAGTCCGGCTTGCCGCCGGCGCCCTGGCCGCCCATGGCGATCACGGCGGCGCGGGCCAGCTCGGCGGCATTGAACTTGCCGGTCAGATCCGCGGTCACGGCGACGGCCACGGCGGCCTTGCCGTCGGACGTGCCGACCAGGGCGACCACGCCCGAGCCGATGGACTTCTTGAAGTCTTCGACCACGCCGCGCAGGTCCTTGCCGCCGACGCCGTCGAGGACGCGGCCGATGAAAGCCGTGCCAGCGACGTCTTCAGGACCGGACGCGCCGCCCGAGCCGCCGCCCAGGGCCAGGGCCTTCTTGGCCTCGGCCAGTTCCTTCTCCAGACGCTTGCGGTCGGCGATCAGACCCTCGACGCGCGCGGCGACGCCCTCCACCGGGACCTTGAACTGCTCGGCCAGACCCTTGGCGACGCCCGCCTGATCCAGCAGGAAGCGGCGGGCCGCCTCGCCGGTCAGGGCCTCGATGCGGCGCACGCCGGCGGCGACGCCTTGCTCTGAGACGATCTTGAACAGGGCGATGTCGCCGGTGCGGGCCACGTGAGTGCCGCCGCACAGTTCGACCGAATAGCCCTTGTCCTCGCCGGTCAGGGCCTGGCCCAGGGTCAGGACGCGAACGCTCTCGCCGTATTTCTCGCCGAACAAGGCGACCGCGCCGGCCTCGATGGCCGCCTGCGGGGCCATGACCTCAATCTTGGCCGGGACGTTCTGGCGGATGACCTCGTTGACCTCAGCCTCGATGCGCTCGATCTCGTCGGCGGTCAGCGGGCCGCCGTGGCTGAAGTCGAAGCGCATGCGGTCGCCATCGACCAACTGGCCCTTCTGCGCCACGTGGGCGCCCAGCACATGGTGCAGGGCGGCGTGCACCAGGTGCGCCGCGGAGTGGTTGGACCGGGTGGTGTGGCGACGCTCGGCGTCGACCGAGGCCACCACCTTGTCGCCCACGGCCAGCGGGCCAGTGAGTTCGACAGTGTGGACGTGCAGTTCGCCGGCCTGCTTTTGGGTGTCGAGCACGCGGCTGACCGCCCCATTGGCGTCGATGACGCCCTGGTCGCCAGCCTGGCCGCCGCTCTCGGCGTAGAACGGGGTGCGGTCGAGGACGACCTGCACGGTCTGGCCAGAAGCCGCAGACGCAACCTCGGCGCCGTCGGCGACGATGGCCTTCACCACGCCGGTGGCCTCGGTGATGTCGTAGCCGACGAACTCGGTCGCGCCGTCACGTTCCTTGACCGCGAACCATTCGGCGCCGGTGCCCTGCTGGCCCGAGCCGGTCCAGTTCTCGCGCGCCATCTGGCGCTGCTTGTCCATGGCGGTGTCGAAGGCGTCGGTATCGACGGTCAGGCCCTTGGCGCGCACGGCGTCCTGGGTCAGGTCGAGCGGGAAGCCGTAGGTGTCGTAGAGCTTGAAGGCCACGTCGCCCGACAGCACGCCGCCTTCGGCGAGGTCGGCGGTCGCCTCGTCCAGCAGGGTCATGCCGCGGCCCAGGGTGCGGCGGAACCGCTCTTCTTCCTGGCGCAGGGTCTCGGTGATCAGCGCTTCGGCGCGGCGCAGCTCGGGATAGGCGCCGCCCATCTGCTCGATCAGGGTCGGAGCCAGGCGGTGCATCAGCGGCTCCTGCGCGCCTAGCAGATAGGCGTGACGCATGGCGCGGCGCATGATGCGGCGCAGGACGTAGCCGCGGCCTTCGTTCGAGGGCGACACGCCGTCGGCCAGCAGGAACGAGGACGAGCGCAGGTGGTCGGCGATGACCCGATGGCTGGCCTGGCTTTCGCCCTCGGCCTTCACGCCGGTCGCCTCGACCGAGGCGGCGATCAGGGCCTTGAACAGGTCCACGTCATAATTGTCGTGCACGCCCTGCAGGACGGCGGCGATGCGCTCCAGGCCCATGCCGGTGTCGATCGAGGGCTTGGGCAGGTTGATGCGTTCGCCGCCCGCCTGCTGCTCGAACTGCATGAAGACGAGGTTCCAGATCTCGATGAACCGGTCGCCATCCTCGTCCGGGCTGCCGGGAGGGCCGCCGGGGATGTGGTCGCCGTGGTCGAAGAAGATTTCCGAGCACGGGCCGCACGGGCCGGTGTCGCCCATGGACCAGAAGTTGTCGGAGGTGCCGATGCGGATGATCTTGCGGTCATCCAGCCCGGCGATCTTCTTCCACAGGTCGGCGGCCTCGTCGTCGGACGCATAGACCGTGACCAGCAGCTTCTCGACGGGAAGCTTGTATTCCTTGGTCAGCAGATTCCAGGCGAGCGTGATCGCACGCTCCTTGAAATAGTCGCCGAAGGAGAAGTTCCCCAGCATCTCGAAGAAGGTGTGGTGGCGGGCCGTGTAGCCGACATTGTCCAGGTCGTTGTGCTTGCCGCCGGCGCGGACGCACTTCTGCGACGAGGTGGCGCGCGGCGCGACCGGCGTCTCGGCGCCGGTGAAGGCGTTCTTGAACGGCACCATGCCCGCATTGACGAACAGCAGGGTCGGATCGTTCTGCGGCACCAGCGGCGAGGACGGGACCACGGCGTGGTCGGCGCCCCCGAAGTAGTCGAGGAAGGTGCTGCGGATGTCGTTCAGGCTCGGCATGGTCGTCCGGGGTCTGGAAAGCGCGAAATGCGGAGATAGGAAGTGCAGCGCTCCTTAGCCAAGCGCGCCTGATCTCCCAAGGAAATTCGTGGCATGGCCGCGGGCGGGAGCGCCGCTGGAACGCGAAAAAGGACGCCCGGTCCGGCGCTTGGGGCGCAGGTCCGAACGTCCTCGGCTCGCGAGGCGGCGCGGTTGGGGGTCACGCGCCGGAGGGTTTGGCGGGGTCGCCGGCGGTGAAGACCGCCTCGCGAGAGCCTTTGAAGGATCGGCCCCGAGGGCTTAGCCGTCGGTGTCTTCCTGAGCGTCGGGCCCGCCGACCAGCAGCTCTTCCTCGATCTTGGAGGACGAGGCGCGGACGGCCTTTTCGATGCTGGCGGCGATGTCGGGGTTGTTCTTCAGGAACTCGCGCACATTGTCGCGCCCCTGCCCTATCCGCTGGCTGCTGTAGGAGAACCAGGAGCCGGACTTCTCGACGATCCCGGCCTTCACGCCCAGGTCGATGATCTCGCCCAGCTTGGAGATCCCCTCGCCGTACATGATGTCGAACTCGACTTCGCGGAACGGCGGGGCGACCTTGTTCTTGACCACCTTCACCCGGACGTTGTTGCCGATGATCTCGTCACGGACCTTCACCGAGCCGGTGCGGCGGATGTCGAGGCGGACCGAGGCGTAGAACTTCAGGGCGTTGCCGCCGGTGGTCGTCTCGGGCGAGCCGTACATGACGCCGATCTTGTGGCGGATCTGGTTGATGAAGATCACCAGGGTCTTGGCCTTGTTGATCGAGGCGGTGAGCTTGCGCAGGGCCTGGCTCATCAGACGGGCCTGGAGGCCCGGCAGGCTGTCGCCCATCTCGCCTTCGATTTCGGCGCGCGGCGTCAGGGCCGCCACCGAGTTCGACCACGATCACGTCCACCGCGCCGGAGCGCACCAGCGTGTCGGTGATCTCGAGCGCCTGCTCGCCGGTGTCGGGCTGCGAAACCAGCAGCTCGTCCAGGTTCACCTTCAGCTTGTGGGCGTAGGACGGGTCGAGCGCATGCTCGGCGTCCACGAAGGCGGCGGTGCCGCCGGCCTTCTGAACCTCGGCCACCACGTGCAGGGCCAGAGTCGTCTTGCCCGAGCTTTCCGGGCCGTAGATCTCGATGATCCGCCCCTTGGGCAGACCGCCGATGCCCAGGGCGATGTCGAGGCCGAGAGAACCGGTCGAAACCAACTCCATCTCCACCTTGCCCTTGTCGCCGAGCTTCATCACCGAGCCCTTGCCGAACGCCCGGTCAATCTGAGCCAGGGCGGCCTCAAGAGCCTTTTGCTTATCGCCTTCTTCGCGTGCCACGAGCCTCAACGCCGCTTGGTTCATCACAGGCGTCCCTTATTCCATGATTCCGCCAACCCAACCGGCCCTGCTGCGATCCCCGCGTCAGCGCCGGCTATCCATGACTCGAACGTGCACGGTTTGTTCTTTGTTCGCAAGATGTTCTTTTTGGGCGGAACGCCCTGCTACGACCGAAATTGACGCATGGAAGGAGGGCGCCCGACGCCTTAGGGGAGGCGCCGGGCTGCCGGCTCTCAGACTGGATCTGAAACCAGACCCGCCTGCGCGCCGGCAAGGCGTTCGGCGATCTCGGGCGACCAGCGCGCGATGAGACCGGCTTCGAATTCGTGATGGGATGTCGACCACGCCTGCAGCGAGCGCATGCGGTCCATCCAGGCGGCGACGTTGGGATAATCGGCCAGACTGAAGCCGATCCAGTCGCCCACGCCGACATAGGTCGCGCCCAGATAGTCGGCGATGGTCAGGTCCGCGCCGCAGACATATGGGGAGGACGCCAGGATGTGGCGATCCAGAATGCACAGCCAGCGATGCGAGGCCGCCAGATGGCGGCGCAGGGCCGTCTGGTGCTCGGCCGCCGCGTAACGGCAGGCCGGGAACATCTGCGGATAGATAAAGCCATGCAGGAAGTCGCGGGCCAGGCCGCCGACGAACCAGTCCATCCGCTCGTTGACCAGTATGCGCGGATGCAGGCTGTGCGGATAGGTCTGCGACCCCGTCAGTTCGGCCAGGTACTTGAGGATCGTCGAGGCCTGCGTCAGGCGCAGGTTGCGATCCACCAGCAACGGCAGGGTGCGGTTGGGATTAAGGCCGGCGAAGACGTCGGACAGGTGCGCGCCGTCCCAGACGCTGACGATTTCCTCGTCGAACTTCAGACGATGCTCATGCGCGAACAGCAGCACGGCTCGCGACTCGGTCGATAGAGGGTCGTAGTACAGTTTCATGTCGGCGCCAGTCGGGCGCCGGATGCGCCCATATTGCGGGGCCGCTCATCTAGAAGCGTGGCGAAGGCCGATCAATCAACAGTCCTGCACAAGCGCTATTCAAAATTGAATAGCCAAGCTGTGACGCGCTAGACGGCCGGAATCGCCGTCGCGTCCAGCTCTCCGCCACCCTCGCCGCTGAGCAAGGGCCGCAGCCGGCGCATGTGGTTGGCCAGACAATCCATGAAGGCGCGGACGTGCGGCATGCCGCGAAGCTCGGCGCGGGTGACCAGCCAGAGCTCGGCGCTCAGCTCCGCCACGGGGAAGCAGCGGACGAGGCCCGCCTGCGTTCCGGCCAGGCTGGGCAGGACCGAGACGCCCAGCCCTCCGGCGACGGCGGTGCACAGGTTGGTCAGGGTGTTGCAGCGCCAGACGACCTGGCCGCTCGGCGCGATCTGGTCCAGCCAGCGCAGCCCCGGCAGGCCCAGGATGATCCCCTCCCCCGACCAGCAGGTGGCCGCCCATTTCCTCGGCGCTGCCGGGCACGCCGTGCTGGGCGGCATAGACCGGGCTGCAATAGACGCCCCAGGCCAGGTCCGGCAGGCGCCGGGCGATCAGGGTCGGATCGTCCGGGGTCGAGCCGGCGCGCAAGGCGACATCGGCCTCGCCCTTGTTGAGGTCCAGCCGCCGATCGTCGGTGATCAGCTGCACCTGCACGCTGGGATGGGTCTTGTGGAACTCATGCATGATCGCCGGGATCACCAGGTTGGCCATGTTCTCGGGCGCGGTGACGCGGATCACCTGGGTCTGAACGCGCGCCGCCGCGGCGCTGGCGTAGCCAAAGCCCATGACCGCGGCCTCGACCTTTTCGGCATGGGGGCGAAGCTCGCGCCCGACCTCGGTCAGCTCGTAGCCGGAAGAGCGACGCTCGAAGAGCGCCGAGCCCAACGCTTCCTCCAGGGTGGCGATGCGGCGCACCACCGTGGGCTGGCTGACCCGAAGCTGCTTGGCCGCGCCCAGGGTCGAGCCGCTGCGCGCCACGGCCAGGAAGTGGCAAAGGTCGTTCCAGTCAAAGCGAAACTGCGTCGGATCGACATCCCCCCCTCGATCACCGGCGGCATGGGCGGCGGCATGACGGCCGCCTCGGCGATGGCCTCGCGGTCGGCCTCCACGCAGCGCAGGGGCGCCTTCAGCTTCAGGCGCATGGCGGCTGGCACGTCGTCCGGCGCGAAGATGATCGGCAGGGTCTTCAGCGCCTCGAACCGGGCGGTGTCGGCCTGGGCGTCGTCGGTCAGGTCGCTCATCCGCTCGCAGATGGCGGCCATGGCGGTGGCGGCGGTGAAGGCGTCGGCCGAGACGCTGCCCATCACGCCTTCGATCCGCTCGACCTTCGGCGCGCTGGTTCCGTTGAACACGGCGAACAGCAGGGAGTCGTCATGGGCGTCGGCGGCCACGCCGTAGAGCTGGCCCTGGAGGATCAGGATATGGCCCCGCGTCTCGTGCGCGCCGCCGACGATCCGCAGGGCGAGGCCTTCGCCCTCGCGCCGGATCATCATGTGCTCCTTCACATACATGCCAGGCTGGGTCGAGGACGGGCGGGTGATCCGCCAGATGCCCTCGTAGGACGCGCCCTTGCGTTCGATCTCGCGGCGCGAGGCCTCCTCGATCCCGAACGGCATCTGCGGAAACAGCGGCATGATCGACGAGCCGCCGGTCAGCGGCGCGGGCGTCGAGCCAGCGCTCGACGGCGGCTCAACCCCCATCAGGGCGGCCAGGCTGTCGAGGTCGCGCTCCCAGTCGAGCAGGGTGAACCCCTCCTTGCGCGAGGCCACCAGGCCGGTCAGCAGCATCAGGTTGTGGGCCGAGGGCGCGACCACGCCGCCGCCCCATCGGCTGACCGCCGACTTGTCCACGCCGAGATCGGCCGCGAGCCGGCCGCGGCTGAGGCTTAGCGCCTTCAGCACGAGGTCGAATTTCGCCGCGAACGATGCCGGATCCATAGTGATCCCTATGCATCAAAAAGCTTGGCGTTTGGCAACGTGCAACCGGTTGCATGGTTACCGCCCGCGACGTCCTGCCGCCGGTCGCGACAACCTCTGCTTAACCATACCGATGCAGGGTCGGCTGATCAATTCTGGACCCGCCGCGCGCCTTGACCCTCGACCCCTACCGGCTGCTTGGACTGGCCTTCGCCAGTTCCGACCTCCTCCTGGAGCTGGACGACTACGGACGCATCACGTTCGTGGCCGGGGCGGAGCATGAACTGTTCGGCCACGGCGACCCGATCACCGGCATGCTGCTGCACGATCTGCTGGCCCCGCGGGACCGGGATCGGCTGCACCATTTCCTCCTCGGCCTGGCCGACGGCGGACGCCACGGCCCCATCGTCCTGGCTCCGGCGCATGACGCCGACAGCCCGATCAGCCTGTCGGCTCGCCGCCTGGCGGAGAACGCCGGCCGCATCTGCTGCGCCGTGACCGCCGCGCCGGCCTTGCCGCGCTTCGTGACCGGGCCGGTCAGCGTCGCGCCCTATGCGCCCAAGCCCGCCCCCGCCGCCGTCGCACCCGAGCCGGCTCCCCAGGCGCCGGTGGAGGTCGCGCCCGCCACGCCGCCGGCGGTGATGACCGACCTGCCGCCGGACATGATCACCCCGCCCCCGGTCGAGGCCCCGCCCACCGAGATCGTCGAGCCGATCGTCCAGGCGACCGCTTCGCACAACACCCGCGCCATGCACCGCGCCCTGGCCCGGGCCGAGGCCCTGGCGGCGGCGGTCAGCCAGCGTCGCTTCAACTTCGCCTTCCAGCCGGTCGTGCGTCTGGCCGACGACACCGTGCACCACCAGGAAGTCCTGGTGCGCTTCGACAACGGCGCCGACCCGCTGCAGATGATCCGCACCGCCCAGGCCTTCGAGCTGATGGAGGAATTGGACCACGCCGTGGTCGAGCAGGCCATCCGTCGCCTGGCCTCGGACGTCCCTACGCTGCGCCTGGCGGTGAAGGTCACCGGCCGCACCTTGTGCGACGAGGCCTACGCCCAGCACGTGGAGCGCCTGCTGCGCCGCCACGACAGCGCGCGCGGGCGGCTGATCTTCGAGCTGACCGAGAGCAACACCATCACCGACATGGTGCTGGCCGATCGCTACGCCCAGGTTCTGCGCGGCATGGGTTCGCTGGTCTGCCTGGGCGACTTCGGGGCTGGAGCCAACTCCATGGCCCACCTGCAGCGCCTGCAACTGGACCTGGCCAAGATCGACGGCCGCTACGTGCGCGAACTTACCGGCGGGCGCGAAGAGGCGGCGCTGGTGCGCCATTTGGTGCAGGCGTTCAGCGAACTGGGCCTGCGCACCGTCGCGGCCATGGTCGAGAACGGGGGCGTCGAGGAAGCCGCCCGCCACGCCGGCGTCGACTTCGCACAGGGCTATCTCTACGGCCGCCCCACCGAGCGTCCCGAGACCCCTAAAATGCGAAGGGCGGCGCCGGTGGCGCCGCCCTTGCTGAAGCTGGCCTGAACCGAAGAGCCTAGGCCTTGGTCCGCGCCACGTAGGCGTTGATCTGCTTTTCCAGGACCGTCAGCGGCATCGGGCCCGACAGCAGGGCCGCGTCGTGGAACTGGCGGATGTCGAACTTCGAACCCAGCTTGGCCTTGGCGTCCTCACGGATGCGCACCCACGAGGTGTGGCCGACCTTGTAGCTGAGCGCCTGGCCCGGCCACACGCAGTAGCGGTCGATCTCGCGCTGGACGCGGCCGTGGGTGTAGCCGGTGGCCCCGACCATGTAGGCGGTGGCCTGATCGCGGGTCCAACGCTTGTGGTGGATGCCGGTGTCGACCACCAGGCGGATGGCCCGGAACAGGAACGACTGCAGGTAGCCCAGCTCGCCGTTCGGGTCGCCTTTGTAGACGCCCATCTCGTAGGCCAACTGTTCGGCGTAGAGCGCCCAGCCCTCGGAGAAGGCCGAGAAGCCGCCGGTGCGGCGGATCAGCGGCACGTCCGCGTTCTCCATCTGCAGACCGATCTGCAGGTGATGGCCCGGGCTGGCCTCGTGGTAGGTCAGGGTCGCCAGGCTGAACTTCGGCCAGTCGGCGCTGTCCTTCAGGTTGATGTAGAAGGCGCCGGGACGCGAGCCGTCCAGCGTCGGGCGCTGGTAGTAGCCGTTGGACGCGCCGTCCTGGATGTTCACCGGCACGCGGCGCACCTCGACCTTGGTCTTGGGCAGGCGGCCGAACACTTCGGGCAGACGCGGGTCGAGCGCCGCGATCTGGGCGTTCAGGACCTTGATCATCTCTTCCTTGCCGGCGTCGGTGTTCGGATAAAGCTGATCCGGACGCTTGCCGAGCTCGGTCATGCGGTCGGCCACCGAACCCTGGGTCAGGCCCATGCCCTTGAGCAGCACGTCCATGCGGGCGGTGATCTCGGCCGCCTGGGACAGCCCCAGCTGGTGGACCTCTTCGGGGGTCATGTTGGTGGTCGTGGCCGCCGCCACGGCGCCGGCGTAGTAGCCGGGGTCGGCCGGCAGCGTCCAGGCGCCGGTCTTGTCGGTCGCCTTGGCGCGCAGGGCCTCGACCGCCGCGATCTGGCGATCCAGGGCTGGCCACACCTGGGCGTCGACCACGCCCGCGACCTGGGCGCCATAGTCGGCGGTCAGGCCAGCGGCCTTGGCGCGACGGGTGATGGACTTGACCAGCACGGTGTCGGCGGTCGCCTGACCGCGCAGGGCGCGCATCTGGTCCAGGGTGGTGGCGAGGATGAAGTTCGGCGCGATGACGCCCATCGCCGCCTCGGCGTTCATCCGCTCGGTTTCCTGGTCGAGAACCGTGGCGAAGGCCTTCACGCGGGCGACATAGGCGTCGGCGTCAGCGGCGTTGGCGACGCCATGCTGGTTGTCGAGGAAATCGGGCACCGACTGATAGGCGCCCGAGCGCTGGTCGATGGCGTAGGGCGAGTAGCCGCCGCTGCCGCCTTCGCCGAACTTAACGCGCGACAGGGCCGTGACCTGCACTTCGTTCTGGTAGGCGATGACGTCGTAGTCGATGGCCGCCGACGGGCTGAGCGCGGTGCGGTTGATGGTCTTCAGATCGACCAGGCGCTGCTTGGCGTCGGCCAGACGGCGGGCGCGGTCCGCCAGGGAGGCGTCGCCCAGCTCGCTCTTCAGATGGGCGCGGGCGCCCTTGTCCAGGCCCAGCGAGGTGGCGCGGGTCGGGCTCTTGTCGACGCTGTCGTAGAAGAACTTGTCGAGCATCGCATGGAGCCGCTGATCCTCAGCGCCTCCCTTGATTTGGGCCAAGGCCGGCGCGGCGATGGCCGAGGCGGCGGCCGTGGCGAGGAAGGTTCTGCGGTCCATGTGATGTCCCCCTTAGGTACGCTTGGGCTTACGCGGTCTTCGCCGCGGCGATGTAGTTGTCGATGGCGGTCTCGAGCACGGTCAGCGGTGTGCTGCCCGACAGCAGGCCGGCGTTGTGGAAGGCCTTCAGGTCGAACTTCGAACCCAGGGCGGCCTTGGCCTTCTCGCGCGTGCGCAGCCAGACGATCTTGCCGACCATGTAGCTGGACGCCTGGCCCGGCCACACGGAGTAGCGCTCGATCTCGGTGATCCCGCGCGCCTCGGTCCAGCCCAGCACGTCGACGAAGTACTTCACCGCTTGCTCGCGGCTCCAGCGCTTGTGGTGCATGCCGCTGTCGACGACCATGCGGACAGCGCGGAAGAGCGCGCCCTGCAGCTGGCCGACGTGACCGAGCGGATCGGCGCCGTACATGCCCATCTCCACCGCCAGCTGCTCCGAATAGAGCGCCCAGCCTTCGGAGTAGCCCGAGAAGCCGGTGGCCTTGCGGATCAGCGGGATGGCGTCGCTCTCGTTGCTGAGGGCGAGCTGCAGGTGATGGCCCGGAATGCTCTCGTGATAGGTCAGAGAGGTCAGGGTGAAGGTCGGCAACTCCGCCGTGTTGCGCAGGTTGATCCAGTATATGCCCGGGCGCGAACCATCCAGGGTGGGCGAGTTGTAGTAGCCGCGCGGTGCGCCGGCCTCGATCGCCTTGGGCACGCGGCGGATCTCCACCGGGGCCTTGGGCAGCTGGCCGAAGTACGGCGGCAGCTTGCCCCGGATCTCCTCGACCTTGCCGTTCAGCATGGCCAGCAGCTGTTCCTTGCCCTCGTCGGTGTTGGGGTAGTGCTGCTTCGGATCATCGCCCAGGGCCTTGAGACGGGCGCCGACGGAACCCTGGGTCATGCCCTGCCCCTTGAGCAGCACGTCGATCTCGGCCGAGATGCTCTTCACCAGCTCCAGGCCGGTCTGGTGCACGTCTTCGGGCGTGATGCCCGAGGTCGTCGCGCCCTTCAGGGACACGGCGTAGTACTCGTCGCCCTTGGGCAGACGCCAGCAGCCGGCGTCGTGGACGGCCTTTGCGCGGTTGGCTTTCAGGAACTCGATCTGGCGGTTCAGGGCGGGGACGACCTCGCCTTCATAGATCCTGGTCGCGCGGGCCGACCAGTCGCCGGCCAAGTTCTTGGCGGCGGCGCGGCGCACCACCGACTGGACCAGCACCGATTTGTCGGCGCCCTCCCCGGCGATCTGGCCCATGGAGGCCAGGGCGCGGTCGATGGCGAAGTCCGGCGGCAGGACGCCCAGACCCAGGTCGTGGCGCGCGATCTCCAGCTCGCCGTCCAGGTTCTTGGCGAAGGCCGACAGGCGCGACAGATACGCCTCGGCGTCGGCCGCGGTGTCGATGGAATGCTGAGTGTCCAGGAAGTCCGGCGTCTGCTGGTAGGAGCCGGTTAGCTGGCTGAGCACATAGGGCTCGCCCGCCGCGTCCGCGCCGTAGTTGAACTTGTTGTAGCCGTCGGCGTCGACCGCCAGGGTGAATTCGATGGTGTCGTAGTTCACCGCGTCCATGCCGCTCAGGGCCTTGCGGTCGATAGCGCGCAGGTCGGCCAACTCACGGCTGACGCGGGCCTTGTTGCGGGCGCGCGCGGCCAGCGAGATGTCGCTCAGCTTGCCCTTCAGGTCGGCCATAGGCCCCTTGTCGAGGCCCAGGCGCGTGGCGAAGCCGGGCGAGTTCTGGAACCGCTCCTGCATGATCCTGTCGAACAGGGCGTTCATCTTTGCCGCTTCGGCGGAAGACGAAGCCTGGGCCAGGGCCGGCCCGGCGAAGGCGGTCGCGGCGGCGCTGGCCAGAAAGGCGCGACGATCCATCAGATACTCTCCCCATTTGGTCACGCGGACGGTCGGCTTGCTTAGCAGCGGGGCCGGCCATTTTGATTTCATCGGCGTCACAGGTCCGCATAGGACGCCGATCTGATTTTCAGTGGTTTTGGAAGCGGGGCTTACCGCCGGCCCGACAAGGGCCGGACCGGCGGAGCAACCCTTGTCGTCAGGCCGATTTGGCGCTGGCGATATAGCCGTCGATGGCGTTCTCGAGCACCGTCAGCGGCGTGCCGCCGGACAGCAGGCCGACATCGTGGAACTTGCGGTAGTCGAACTTGGCGCCGAGGCTCGTGCGAGCCTTGTCGCGCAGGCGCAGCCAGGTGAGCTTGCCCACCATGTAGCTGCAGGCCTGGCCGGGCCACACGCAGTAACGCTCGATCTCGGTGACCGCCGTGGCCTCTTCCTGGCCCAAGTGGTCGACGAAGTACTTCACCGCCTGCTCGCGGCTCCACTTCTTGTGGTGCATGCCGCTGTCGACCACAAGGCGGACGGCGCGGAACAGGGCGGCCTGAAGCTGGCCGACGTGGCCGAACGGGTCGTCCTTGTACATGCCCATCTCGACCGCCAGCTCCTCGGAATAGAGCGCCCAGCCCTCGGAATAGCCCGAGAAGCCGATGGCCTTGCGGATCAGCGGGATGCCCTGGCTCTCGTTGTTCAGAGCCAGCTGCAGGTGGTGGCCCGGAATCCCCTCGTGATAGGTCAGGGTCTTGAGGCCGAACTTGGGGTTCTCGGCGCTGTTGCGCAGGTTGATCCAGTAGATGCCCGGGCGCGAGCCATCCAGGGTCGGGATGTTGTAGTAGCCGCCCGGAGCGCCGGCCTCGATCGACTTGGGCACGCGGCGGATTTCCAACGGCGCCTTGGGCAGCTGGCCGAAGTACGGGGCCAGCTTGACCTCGATCTCCTTCACCAGCTTGTTCAGGTCGTTGATCAGCTCGACCTTGGCCTCGTCGGTGTTGGCGTAGAGCTGGTCGGGGCGCTTGGACAACTGCTGCAGGCGCGCGCCCACCGTGCCGTCGTTCATGCCCTGCGACTTGAAGATCGCGTCCATCTCCTTGGAGATGCTGTCCACCAAGCGCAGGCCCGTGGCGTGGATCTCGTCGGGAGAGATGGTCGCGGTTGTGTAGTTCAGCAGGGAGACGGAATAGTAGTCGCCGCCCTTGGGCAGACGCCACACGCCGGCGTCATGGACGGCCGACTTGCGGATCTCCTCCATGAAGGCGATCTGGCGGCCCAGGGCCGGCAGGACTTCACCCTCATAGATCTTGGTGGCGCGGGCTTCCCAGTCGCCAGCGATGGTCTTGGCCTTGGTGCGGCGGACCACCGACTGGACCAGCGACGACTTAGACGCCGGCTCGCCATGAATGTTGCGCATGGTTGTCAGGGCTCGGTCGATGGCGAAGTCCGGCGGGACGACGCCGACCCCCACGTCGTGGCGAGCGATCTCGACTTCCCCGTCCAGCACCTTGGCGAAGGCCGACAGGCGCGACAGGTACGCCTCGGCGTCCGCGGCGGTCTCGATGCCGTGCTGGGTGTCCAGGAAGTCCGGGATCTGCTGATAGGAGCCGGTCAGCTGGCTGAGCACGTACGGCGCGCCAGAAGCGCTGTTGCCGTAATTGAACGCCTTGTTGCCCTTGTCCGAGGTCTCGAGGGTGAAGAGGACGGTGTCGTAGTTGATGACGTCCATGCCCGAGAGCTTGGAGCGGTCGATCGCCTTCAGCTCCGTCACGTAGCGGCTGTTGTCGGCCTTGTCCTTGGCCAGGGCCTTCAGCGAGACCTCGCCCAGACGCCCCTTCAGGCCCGCCATGGCGCCTTTGTCGAGGCCCAGGGAGGTAGCGTATTCGGGATAGCGCTGCAGGGTCTCCTGCATCACCCGGTCGAAGAGCGCGTTCATCTTCGCCGCTTCGGAGCCGGCCTGGGCGCGGGCGAGCGCCGGGCTGGCCAGGGCGGTCGCGAGCGCCCCCAGCAGTAGTTGTCTACGGTCCATAGTCCACCCTCTGTCTTACGCGGCCTTGGCCGACGCGATGTAGCCGTCGATGACGTTCTCCAGCGTGGTCAGGGGCGTGCCCCCGGCCAGCAGTCCAGCGTCGTGGAACTTGCGGATGTCGAACTTCGGACCCAGAGCGGTCTTTGCCTTATCGCGCAGGCGCATCCACGTGATCTTGCCGACCATGTAGCTGCAGGCCTGGCCCGGCCAGACGCAATAGCGTTCGACCTCGCGGGTGGCCGCGCCCTCTTCGTCGCCGATCTGCTCGACGTAGTACTTGATGGCCTGTTCGCGGCTCCAGCCCTTGTGGTGCAGGCCGGTGTCGACGACGAGACGCACGGCGCGGAACAGGGCGTCGTGCAGCATGCCGATCTGGCCCATCTTGTCGGTCTCGTACATGCCCATCTCCACCGCCAGCTCCTCGGCGTAGAGACCCCAGCCCTCGGAATAGCCCGAGAAGCCGATGGCCTTGCGGATCAGCGGGATGCCCTGGCTCTCGTTGTTCAACGCCAGCTGCAGGTGATGGCCCGGCAGGGCTTCGTGATAGGTCAGGGTCGGCAGGGTGAAGCGCGGCTGGGCCGTGGTCGTCACCAGGTTGATCCAGTAGATGCCCGGACGCGAACCATCGAGCGGCGGCGAGTTGTAGGAGCCGCCCGGAGCGCCCGCCTCGATGGCCGGCGGCACGCGGCGCACTTCAACCGGAGCCTTGGGCAGCTGGCCGAAATAGGCCGGCAGCTTCTTTTCGATGACCTTGATCTGGGCGTTCAGGTCGTTGATCAGCTCGACCTTGCCGGCGTCGTTGTCCGGATAGTGCTGCTTGGGGTCGTCGTAGAGCGAACGGAAGCGCTCGCCGACGGTGCCCTTGGTCAGCCCCTGGCTGCGCATCAGCGTGTCGGTCTGCGCCGACAGCTTGGCCACCAGGTCCAGGCCCAGCTTGTGGATCTCGTCCGGGGTCAGGTTGGAGGTGGTGTAGTTCTTCAGGGACGCGGCGTAGATCGCCGGGCCGTTCGGCAGCTTGCCGATGCCCGCGTCATGACGCGCCTTGGGGCGCAGGCCTTCCAGATAGGCGATCTGACGGCCCAGGGCCGGCAGGACGCTGTCGGTATAGATCTTGGCGGCGCGCTGGCCGTACTCGGCCGACAGGCCCTTTTCCTTGGTCCGGCGGACGATCGACTCCACCAGGGTGGCCTTGTCGAGCGGCTGGTCGCGCAGGGACTTCATCTGCACCAGCGCCTTGTCGATGACAAAATCAGGCGGGGTGACGCCCAGTTTCTCATCATGTTTGGCGACGTCCAGCTCCTGGTCGAGGGCCGGGCCCATGGCCGCAAGTCGGGCGAGATAGGATTCGGCGTCGGCGGCGTTCTCGATGCCGTGCATGGTGTCCATGAAGTCCGGCGCCTGCTGGTACAGGCCCGACAGCTGGCTGAGCACATAGACCGAGCCCTGACCGCGCAGGGTCGGGCTGGACTTGGCCAGCTCCTCATTCACCGACAGGGTGAATTCGACGGTGTCGTAGTTGACCACGTCCATGCCGGTCAGCTTGGCGCGGTCGATAGTGCGCAGCTGCGCCAGCTGGCGGGCGTTGATGGCGGCGTTCTCGCGCTGGGCGGCGGGCGACAGGTCGCTGATCTTGCTCTTCAGGCCAGCCATCGCGCCTTTGTCGAGGCCCATATAGGTGGCGTATTCCGGCGAGCGTTCGAACGCGGTCTTCATGAAGCCATCGAACATGGCGTTCATCTTGACGGCTTCCGGCGAGGCGGCGGCGGCCATGGCCATGCGCGGCGCGATGGCGGCGAGACCGGCGATGGCGGTGAATTGAAGCAGTTGTCGGCGGCTTTGCATTGTCCGCTCTCCCTATCCTTTTATCGAGGACGGAAGCGGTACCACTTACCCGTGCGCCGTCGAGGCCCGAGGTATTAATTCCGCGTAATAAACACCTCACCGAACGCCATTTCGCCACGTCCTGACGAGGCGGTCGCCCGCGGCAAGGGCGTGAAGGCGCTGGAAGAAGGCTCAATCACCGGCCCCGCCTTATGCGGCTGGGCGCAGGAGATCGGCGACGGCAAGTCCGACACGGCCAAGGCCACGACGCTGATCGCCGGCCTCGGTCGGAAACAAGATCCTCCCCGGCGGGGATGACTTCTAGGCCGCCTGAAGCTGCTGCTTCACCCGCTCGGCCAGGACCTTGATGTCCAGGGGCTTGGGCAGGAAGGTGACCCCGGTCTCGCCCTCCAGCAGGTCGGAGAACTCCGCCTCGGCGTAGCCGGAGATGAACATCACCGGCGCGGTTCCCAGATAGCCGCGCGCCTTCTTCAGCAGGGTCGGGCCGTCCATGCCGGGCATGATCACGTCGGAGATCAGCAGGTCGATCGAGCCTGCGTTCTCTTCTGCCAGGACCAGGGCTTCCTCGCCGTCGGCGGCCTCGATCACCTCATAGCCCCGGGCGCGCAGCAGGCGCGCGGCGACGCCCCGCACCGCGTCCTCGTCCTCCACGAACAGAATCCGGCCGGCGCCGGAAAGATCGCGGGCCACGGTGCGGGTCTTCACCGGCTCCACGGTCGGCGGCGTGATCACGTCAGGGGCGTGGAACACCGGCAGGAAGATGCGGAAGGCCGCGCCCGAACCGGCCTTGGATTCCACGTGAATCCACCCATCCGACTGCTTGACGATGCCATAGACGGTGGCGAGGCCCAGTCCCGTCCCCTCGCCCACCGGCTTGGTGGTGAAGAACGGGTCGAAGATCTTGCCCATCACCTCGCGCGGGATGCCCGGGCCGTCGTCCGACACCTCGATCAGGGCCAGTTCGGCCGGCGGGCCGTTGTAGCCGAGCTTGACCGCCTCGGCGTGATCCAGGCGGGCGGTGCGGATCTTGACCATGCCGCCGCCCTTGGCCGCGCGTACCGCGTCGCGGGCGTTGACGGCCAGGTTCATCACCGCGGTTTCGAGCTGGCTCTTGTCGGCCCGCACCTTGGGCAGGTCGCGGCCGTAGTCGGTGACCAGCTTGACGTCCTCGCGCAGCAGGCGGCGCAGCAGAACCTCGAACTCGCTGATCAGCTCGCCCAGGTCCAGGGTCTCGCGCTGGACCGTCTGCTTGCGCGAGAAGGCCAGCAGCTTGCGCACCAGATCGGCGGCGCGCACGCCGGTCTGGCGGATCTCGTTCAGACCCTCGTAGGACGGGTCGCCCACGGGGTGGCGATGCAGCAGCTCGTCCAGGCGAAGCTGGATGGCGGTCAGCAGGTTGTTGAAGTCGTGCGCGACGCCGCCGGCCAGCTGGCCGATGGCCTGCATCTTCTGCGACTGGGCGAGCTGCAGCTCCATCTGCTTCTGCTCGGAAACGTCCACCAGATAGGCCGTCAGGCGCTTGCCGATGCGGGCCAGATAGAGGTGGGCGATGCGCGACGGGTCGTGAGCCAGGCGCACCTCGACCGGGCCTGCGCGGCCTTCGGCCACGCCAAGGGCGGCGTCGAGATGGCTGTTCTTGTCGATCAGGTCGCCGAAGGTGACGCCCTCGATCGCCTTGCCGCCGGTCATGGCGCCGAGCGCGCCGTTGGCCTCGACGATCTTGGCGGCGAAGACATCGGCGCCTTCCAGCAGCGCGGCGCCGAAGGGCGACGAGGCCGCCAGGGCGTCCAGGGCGGCGGGTCCGGTCTGGACCGGCTCTGGCATGGCGAACACGGAGGCGGTCGGCTGGGGCGCCACGACCTCGGCCGGCAGGCGCAGCGGCTCGGCCGGCTGCTCCAGCATGCGGATCAAGAAGCGGCCGCGGCCCAGCGGCGACACCGAGGCCGGACGATCGATGCCGTCGACGCGCAGGGTGGCGCTGGCGGCCTCGCCCCGGCGCGCCTTGACCAAGGCGGTGAACAGGCCGGACGCGGCGCCGTTGCGCGGCAGGCGGCGGGATTCACCCAGGCCCGTGCGCCAGGCTAGGTTGGCGCTGAGGATGCGACCGTCGGGCGCGGCGGTGGCGGCGGCTTCGGGCAGCGCCTCCAGGAACGCCTCGCCCTCCACGTCCGTCACCGGCTGGGCGGAGCTGCGGAAGGCCACGAGGCCCAGGCACGCGACGCCGATCAGGCCGGCGAGCAGCAGCAGGCCAGCCAAGGTCGCGGGCCCGGCCTTCATGGCGGGCACCGCGGCGAAGCCGACGGCGAGGGCGAAGAACGCCCCGGCCATGATCACCAGGGGATCGAAACGCCGTTTGCGCGTCGCCTTTTCGGTCTTCTCAGACATGGCGCCGTTTTCCAAATTCTCGAGACGAATCAGTTGTGTGACAGCTGACAGGATACGCGTTTAGAGCGGACGCGCGCGCTGCCCGCTCTTCTTGCCCTTGTTGAGAATGAAGCTGATGATCTTGGCCACGGCCTCGAAGTGCTCGGCCGGGATCTCGTCATCCACCTCGACGCTGGCGTAGAGGGACCGGGCCAGGGGCGGATCCTCGATCACCGTCACCCCATGCTCCTCGGCGACGCCGCGTATCTTCAGGGCGATATCGTCGACGCCCTTGGCCACGCAGATGGGCGCGGCCGTCTCCCCCGGCTCGTAGCGCAGGGCCACGGCGTAGTGAGTTGGGTTCATCACCACGACCGTCGCCTTGGGAACGTTCTGCATCATCCGCCGCCGCGACTGCTGCATGCGGATCTGGCGCTGGCGGGCCTTGACGTGCGGGTCGCCGTCCGACTGCTTGTGCTCTTCCTTCACCTCTTCCTTGGACATGCGCATGCGCTGAGCGAAGCGGATGCGCTGGAAAAAGTAGTCGAAGGCAGCGGTGGCGATCAGCAGGATCAGCACCGCCCAGATCAGCGACTTCAGCAGCTTGATTGCCAGGGGCATCATGGCGCTGGGCGCCAGCCAGGCGAGGTTCTGCAGCTCGGGAATGTGCGGGCGGATCGTCACGTAGGCGACGATGGCCGTGACCACGAGCTTCACGAACGTTTTGGCGAACTGGACCAGGCCGTCGGGACCGTAAATCCGCTTGAAGGCCGACAGTGGGTTCAGCTTCTTCAGATCCGGCTTCAGCTTGTCCGGCGTGAACATGATGCCGCTTTGGAACAGGTGGCTGCACGCCCCCGCCAGGGCGGCCACCGTCGTCACCGTCGCCACCATGGGCAGGGCCGCGCGGACCGCCTGAAGGCCGACCTCCAGGGCTCCGGCCTCGTCCATGGGAAACTCGTTGGGGTGTGCGATGAACGGCAACAGGTCATTCATCAGCCGCTGGGCGAAGAACCCGCCCATGGACATCAGCACCGCCACCCCGCCGACCAGTGTGGCCAGCTGCGAGACGTCCTGGGATTTGGGAACGTCGCCCTTCTCCCGCGCCTGCGAGAGTTTTCGCGGGGTTGCTTCTTCTGTCTTGTCGTCCAACTCCGCCATGGCCCGCTCCTAGTTGAAGACCTGGAGCAGGGCCCGATAGCGGTCGGCCCAGACGACGCCGATGATCCCCAGCCCGAGGGCGAGGATCGACAGGCCCATGAGGACGCTGAGCGGCGAGGTGACGAAGAAAATCTGGAACTGCGGCATCACCCGGCTGATCAGGCCGACGGCGACGTTGAGCACCAGCGAGAAGACGATGATCGGCGCCGCCAGTTGCACCCCCAGGGCGAAGGCGTCGGCCACGGTCCGGATCATCAGGGTGACGCCGTCGTTCACGTCAACCGGCTGGGTGAACGGGAACAGGCTGTAGGAGCGCACGATCGCTCCCAGGAAGAGATGGTGCAGGTCGGTGGTCATGATGATCATGACACCCAGCAGGCCCAGGAAGCTGCTGATGGCGTTGCCGTTCATGCCCTGGGCCGGATCGACCGTCTGGGCGAAGGACAGGGTGGTCTGGATGGCGATGATTTCACCGGCCACGTTCAGGGCGGCGGTCAGGGCCCGCAAGATCATCCCGATCATCAGGCCGACCAGGACCTCCTTGATCACCGCCCCGCCCATCTCGCCGACGGTCCCGGGCGGGCCGCCGACATTGGCGGCCACGATGGGCGTTATCAGCAGCGCCATGAGGAAGGCGAAGGCCAGCCGGATGCGCGGCGGCACCGCGTCGTCGCCGAAGCCGGGGATCAGCATGACCATCGCGCCGAGCCTGGCGAAGACCAGACCGCCGGCGTAAACCTGGGCTGCGGTCGCGTAGTATTCCAAGGCCGCCTACATTCCCGCGATGCGCGCGGCGATCTGGCGCATGAAGCCCGACATCAGGGCCCCCATCAGCGGCAGGGCCAGCAGCAGGGTGATGAACACGGCCACGATCTTGGGAGCGAAGACCAGGGTGGCTTCCTGGATCTGGGTCAGGGCCTGCAGCAGGCCGATGCCGACACCGACGATAAGGCCGACGATCAGGGCCGGCGCGCAGAGCTGCAGCGTCAGCCAGATGGCGTCACGGCCGATATCGATGACTTCGGGGCCGGTCATGCGGGGCCTCAGGCAAACTGCGTCGGCTGCTTTTCTTAAAGAGAGTCGCCGCCGCCGTCAGATCGGCATGCGCATGATTTCCTGATACGCGCTGATCACCTGGTCGCGGACGGCCATGACCGTCTCCAGACTGGCCTCGGCGGAGGAGATCGCGGTGACCACGTCCAGCAGCTCGGCCTTGCCGGCCGCCTGCTTGGCGATCTGGCCTTCGGCGGCGCGCGAGGCCTGGACCGCGTCGCCCATGACAAATTCCAGCATGTCGCCGAAGGTCTTCTGGCGGGAGTTGGACAGGCTGGCCACGCCGTCGGACAGGCTGCCCATCGGCGAGATGCCCTGGGTGCTGGCGTAGGCCTTGGCGGCGCTGAGCGGAGTGATCATGGGTCAGCCTAGCGCTTGAGAATGTCGAGGGTCTTGCTGTCCATCGAGCGCGCGGTCTCGATGACGTTTAGGTTCGCTTCGTAGGCGCGCTGGGCGGCGCGCATATCGAGCGATTCCACCAGGGTCTCGACGTTCGGCATCTTCACGTAGCCGGTGGCGTCGGCGCCCGGGTGACCGGGGTTGAATTCTTGCTTGAACGCCTTCTGGTCGGGCTCGACCCGCGACAGGCGCACGCCCTCCCCGCCGCCAACGGCGTGCGGTTCGAAGATCGGGTTCTGGCGTCGATACGGATCGCCGCCCGGGGTGCGGGCGGTGGAATCGGCGTTGGCGATGTTTTCGGCGATGATCCGCATGCGCGCCTGCTGGGCGCGAAGGGCCGAGGCGGCGACGGCCTGGGCGGTTGCGGTCTGCGAATTGATCTGCGGCATCTAGCGCTCCGGCTCCTTACCGCGGCTTCTGCGCGGCCATGCGCAGCATGCCGAGCGACCGTTGGTAGAAACCGATGGCCGCGTCGTAATTCATCTTGGCGTCCGCCATCTTCAGCATCTGGTCTTCGAGCGAGACCGCGTTGCCGTCGAGGGTCGTGTCGGAATCGGGCGCGTCGTACGGACGCAGCTCCCGCTGCTGGGCGGAAATCTGCCGCTTGGGCGGCGACAGGTGCATCGCCGAGGTATGAGTCGTCGAAACCCCCGGCCGCAGGCCCGAAGAGCCCAGGGCCGCATCGAACGTGAACGCCCGCAAGTCCTTGGCCTTGTAGGCCGGGGTGTCGGAGTTGGCGACGTTCTGGGAGATCACACGCTCGCGCTGGCTCAGATAGCCGAGCCGGCTCTTGAGCATTGCGAAGACTGGAATATCGAGCGGGTTCATGATTCCAAAAGGTGAAAGAACAAGGTTAACGACGCATTAACCACGTCCTTCCTGAGCCCGCCCCATCGCCTGGCAGCCCCGACTCGGCGCATGGAGCGAACATGGGATTTGTCGACTTCATCCGCGCCGTGGCGGCCCTGGGACTAACGCTTGGCCTGATCGGCCTGGCGGCCTGGCTGATGCGCAAGTACGGCCCGGAATGGATGCTCAAGGTCCAGCTTGAGAAGAAGCAGCGCCGCATGACGCTGGTGGAAACCCTGCCCCTCGATCCGACCCGCCGCTTGGTGCTGGTGAAGTTGGATGGCGAAGAGAGGCTGATCATGCTGGGCGAAGGCCGCCTTCTGGCCACCCAGCCCGCCCTGCCCGAAGTCGAGACCGCCCCGGAGACCCAAGCGTGACCGGCCTTTGGAAGATCGAGCGCGCCGACCTGAAGCGCGCCCTGCTGGTGGCGGGCGTCACGGCGGCCGCCTCCTTCGTCTGGCCGGCCATCGCCATGGCCCAGGCCCTGAACGTCAATCTGGGGACAGGCGCCGGCCTGACCGAGCGGGTCGTCCAGTTGATGGGCCTGTTGACGGTGCTCTCCCTGGCGCCATCCATCGTCATCATGACCACCTCGTTCGTGCGGATCACGGTGGTGCTGTCGCTGCTGCGCACGGCGCTGGGCACCCAGCAGGCGCCGCCCAACTCGGTGCTGGTCAGCCTGGCGCTGTTCCTCACCGCCATCGTCATGCAGCCGACCTTCCAGCGGTCCTATGACGAGGGCATCCGCCCCCTGCTCGACAACCAGATGGAGTTGCCTCAGGCGTTCGACGCCGCGGCCGATCCGGTGAAGAGCTTCATGCTCAGCCAGGTGGATCGCGACGACCTGGCCCTGTTCGTGCGGCTGTCGAAGATTCCCCGCCCGGCCACGGCCCAGGACACCCCTCTGCGGGTCGTCACCCCGGCCTTCATGATCAGCGAGCTGAAGCGCGCCTTCGAGATCGGCTTCCTCCTGTTCATCCCGTTCCTGGTCATCGACCTGGTCGTGGCCAGCGTGCTGATGAGCATGGGCATGATGATGCTGCCGCCGGCGGCGATCTCGCTGCCGTTCAAGCTGATCTTCTTCGTGCTGGTGGACGGCTGGCGGCTGGTCTGCGGCAGCCTGGTGGAAAGCTTCACCCGAGGCCCGCCCGCGCCGGGGGGTTAAGCTTTCTTGGCGGCCGGCGCCTTGGGGGCCGCCGGCTTGGCGCGGAAGCGCTCTTTCATCTTCGTCACCCAGCCGGAGAAGGCGTCGCTGTCGGCGGCGATGCGGCTGAAGTCGCTGGCGGAAGCCACGTCGCTTTCCGGCCCCGCCAGGGCGACCCGCAGGGCGTCGGGATTGCGAGCCTGCTCCAGCAGCGGGCTGTAGCGGCCACGCAGGCGGTCGAGGGCGGTCTCGTCGCCGGCCAGGCTGTAAGCCACGGCGGCGCGCAGCAGCTTGCCCTCGTCGTCGGCGGCCAAGGCGGCTTCGGTCTTCCAGCGCTCCCCCAGCGAGGTTTCCAGCATCTGGCCGGCGGCCGGCCAGTCACGCTGCTTCCAGGCGGCCTCGGCGCGGATGTCGGAGGCCTCTCGCGAGCGGTCGTTCTCGATGATCTCCAGCCCGGCGTCGGTGCGGCCCAGCATGACCATGGCCCGCGCCGTGATCAGGCGGCGGTCGGCGTTCAGGGCCGCCGGCAGGACGGTGGTGCGCAACTCGTTGATGGTCCGCAGGGCGTCCTCGGGCTTGCGGTTCATCAGGTAGATGACCGCCAGGTCCGTGGCGATCTGGGACTTGGCGACGCCGTCCAGGCGGTTGTCGACCTGATACTTCAGTAGGTCGCCGGCCTGGTCCAGCAGGTCCACGTCCACCAGCCGGCGGACCAGGTTGCGCACCATCAGGTCGCCGTCGGCGCCGATAGGGGTTAGGTCCTTGAAGTCGTAGAACAGGGCCAGCGCCTGGACCGGCTGCAGGCCATCGGCCATGCCGTCGAGGAACAGGGCGCGGAACGCCCCGGACAGGTCGGAATGCAGCGCCCGCGCCTCGGGATGGTCGGGCAGCTTCTGGCCGGCCGAACGCAGCGCCTCCAGCGCATCGCGGTAACGACCCTGGCCCAGATAGAGCGCGCCCAGGGTGCGTATGGTCTTCAGCTCGGTGGCGTCGCCGCGCCAGCGGAAGCGCAGCTGGTCATAGACGGCCGCGGCCTTGTCGGCCGGCAGCTTGCCGTCCTCGTACGCGATGCGGGTGGCGTTCAAGGTGGCCGGCGCGGCCAGGCCGTCCAGCGGCGCGGTGGCCACGGCCTTGAACACGTTCAACGCCCGGCGGCGATCGCCGCTGGCCTCGAACAGGCGCGCCTGAACCAGGCGAACCTTCAGCTGCTCTTCGGCCGGAATCTCGTTGGCCAGCGCGGCGGCGACGCCTTCCTTGGCGGAGACCAGGTCGCCCTGCTCCAGCGCGGCCTCGGCGTCGGCGGTGGCGAAGCGCGCCTTCCAGATCGGGGAGAAGTGTTCGAAGGCGGGCGTGCCTTGCTCGAACATCTTGCGGGCCGTGGCCCAGTCGCCGGCCTTGGTGGCGGCGTAGCCGCGCCACAGGGCCGAAGACGCCTCGCCCAGCAGAACGGGCGCGGACAGGTCGGCCTCGCCCTCGGCATAGCGGCCGACCATGATCCGAGCCATGCCGCGCAGGCCCCGGAACTCGGCGTCGCCCATCAGGCTCTGGCGACTGCGGGCGGCGGCGTTGAGCACGCCGATCGCCTCGTAGCCCAGCTCGTTGCCGACCAGGAAGCGGGCCAGGGCCATGCGGGCGGCGACGGGCGCGTCCTTGCCGGGCGCACGGCCCAGGGCGACCTCTTCGGCGGCGGCGTCCTGCAGGGCGTTGTATCGGACCAGGAACTTGCCCTTCTCCGAACGCGCCCAGGTCTCGTCGATCAGGGCCGGCATGCCGGCCGGCTGCGGCGCATCGAGGCTGGCCTCGGCCCGCGGCTGCGCCGTCGAGGGCGACAGGGCCAGGCCCTTGGGGCGGCCGATACGGACCAGGTCGCCTTCAACCGAGAAATTCAGGTCGCCGGCATAGGGCTCGACCGCCAGACCCTGGCTGGACGGCAGGACCGCCAGTTGCACGAACTCGCGCCGGGCGGCCACGCCCTTGGCCGGCGCCATGGCGGGGATGACGGCCAGGCGGTCGCCCACGGCGGGGTCGTCGATCCAGATGGCGCGGCTGGCGCCCGACAGCTCGGCCTTCAGGCCGGCGGGGGCGGCTTCCAGATCACGCTCGACGGAGACGCCGCCGGCGCCGGGGCGCCGCGGGCCCAGGGCGATGTTCCAGCGCGGGCCTTCGCCGCTGGCCTGGGCCGTCACCGTTTCGGGCGCGATGATGCGCAGGGCGGCGAAGCCTTCGCCCTGCAGCGTTTCGAGGCGAGCGTACTGCGCGGTGCTGCGCGCGGCGCCGGACACGTCCAGGCGCGCGGGGGCGTCGAACACCACCCAGATCGCCTCGCCCCGGCGGAAGACGGCGGCCGGGGTCGGGGCGTTCCAGTCGACGACCAGACGGGTCTGCAGACCGGCCACTTCCGAGCGCACGCGGACCACGCCGCCGGCCGGGACCGGATTGACCTTGGGCGTCTCGACCGGCCTGGCGGCCTCGGCGACCTTGGGCGGAGCGGCGAACAGGTTGACGAAGGTCTGGCCGTCGGACTGGCCGACCTTGGCCTCGGCGTCGTCGGCCAGGGTCAGGGCGATCTCCAGCCGGCCGCCGACATCGCGGCTCTCGACCTTCTTCAGCCACTTGGGCGGGAACGCCTTCAGCGAGGCGATGTCGGGCTTTGCCCCACGGCTGAACCGCAGGGTCAGGACCTGGCCTTCGCGCTTGGTCGAGACGCTGGCGCGGCCGTTCCAGTGGAACTCCAGCCGGGTGAAATCCTTAGCCTGGGCCACCCGCACGTCCAGGGGGCCGCGCGCATCGGTCTTGGCCGGCGCGGCGGCGCCGGCTGGAACGACAGTGGCGGCGATGCAGACCGCCGCCACTCCGCCGCGCAGGACCATGCGCAGGCTCATCTCCTAGCCTCGGGCCGCCGGTTGGCGCTTGGCGGGGGCCGCCTTGGCCGGGGCCTTCTTGGCGACTTCCTCGGCGGCGGCGTCCACGGCGGCCTGGTCGCCGCCCGGCGCCAGCGCGGCGCGGCCCTTGTCCATGGCCTCGCTGTTGTAGCGCTTGGACAGGCTCTCGGTCAGCTTCTTGGCCTCGGCGGGCGGCATGGCGGCGAGCACCATGGACAGCGACCGTTCCTTCATCTTGGCGGCGATGGGCAGGCGCACCGAATCGTCCAGCACCGCGAGGCGCGCCGCAGCGTCCTTGGCCTTCATCGACGAAAAGACCGTCACCATGCGGTCGGTCTCGGCGTTGGTCTTGGTGTCGCCCTGCTTGACGACGTCTTCCATCTTGTACTTCAGAGCGGTCAGCGTGTTGATCTTGGCGTCGAGCTTGGCCTCGGCGGCGGCCAGCAGCTTCAGCTGCACGTCCATGTCCTGCTCGCGGGCGTCCAGCTGACCGCTGCGGGCGCGAAGGCTCTGCAGGATGTTCAGCTCAGCCGGCGACAGCCCCGCCTCCTTGGCCAAGGCCGCGGCGCTGGGACCGCAAGCGGCGACCGGGACCGGCTTTGCGGCGGCCTTCTCGGCCGGCTTCTCCGCCTCGGCGGCCTCCTCCTTCTTGTCCTTGGGCGCGACCTTGGCCGCCGCTTCCTCGGCGAAGGCGCGGGCGCCGGACGTCATGTCCGAGAAGGTTTTCGCCCCCGAGAGGGCGTTAAGGGCGAGCACGCCGACGGCGGCCACGCCGACCAGCGGCAAAATGCGGGGAATGTTCTTCATCGCCGGCCTCCAGGTCGGACTCCGAAACCGCCGGAACCAGCCGGCGGGTCGAACAGATCGTCATCATCGCCCCGGGGGCGTGAACGCGGGGTTTCCACCGGCGGCGCGGGCGGCGGACGGTCGACGGCCGCGAATGCGGCGCGCGCCCGCGTCATCGGCGGTCCCGGCGGCGGGCGGTTGCTGGCGACGCGAGCGCTTTCGCCGCGCGTTGCCTGGGCCATGGACTTGTCGAGCTTGGCGGTCAGGGCGCGGGCCTTGTCGATGCGGTCGGCCAGTTGCTCGGCCGCCTCGTCGGTGGCGGCGCGCAGATCGGCCAGTCCCTGCTCGGCGCGCTGGGCGGCGGCGTCCAGATCGACCACGGCCTTGGCGAAGCCCTCGTGGCTTTCTTTCAGCGCCTTCAGCCGGCGCTCAAGGCGCATGCCGAACACCAGCGCCACGATCAGCAGGACCGCGAACAGGATCTGAAGGGCGACGCCGGCGAGGGTCATGGCCTGGCCCTCACTTGATCTTCTGGACGGCCTTGCGGGCCGAGGGACCGAGCGCCGCCTCGCAGCGCACGGCGATGTTGTGGTTGCGCCGGCCCATGCGGCCGCGCGTCAGCGGGATCGAGCCCGAGCGCAGCTCCACCAGGCTGTCGGGCGTGGCGTTGAGCATGATGGTGTCGCCCACCTTCAGGTCGAGCACCTTGCGCAGGTCCACCTGCTGCTCGTCGAGCACGGCGCGGACCTCCATCTGGGTGGTCCAGAGCTCCGTGGCCAAGTGGCCTTCCCAGATGTTGTCGCGGCCGAACTTCTCACCCATGAACTGCTGCAGCAGCATCTTCCGGATGGGCTCGAGGGTCGCGTAGGGCAGCAGCAGCTCAATGCGGCCGCCGCGGTCTTCCATGTCGATGCGCAGCTTGACCAGGATCGCGGCGTTGGCCGGCCGGGCGATGGCGGCGAAGCGCGGGTTGGTCTCGAGGCGGTCGAGGGTGAAGTTGACCGGATGCAGCGGCTCGAACGCGGTCTTGGCGTCCTGCAGCACGACCTCGACCATCCGCTGGACCAGCACGCGCTCGATCGTGGTGTAGGGACGCCCTTCGATGCGCATGGCGGCGGTGCCGCGGCGGCCGCCCAGCAGCACGTCCACGATCGAGTAGATCAGGTTGGAGTCGACCGTCAGCAGGCCGTAGTTGTCCAGCTCCTCGGCCCGGAACACCGACAGGATGGCCGGCAGGGGGATCGAGTTGAGGTAGTCGCCGAAACGGATCGAGCTGATGTTGTCGAGGCTGACCTCGACGTTGTCGCTGGTGAAGTTACGCAGGCTGGTCGTCATCAACCGCACCAGGCGGTCGAAGACGATTTCGAGCATCGGCAGACGCTCGTAGGAGACCAGGGCCGAGTTGATGATCGCCCGGATGCCGGTGCGGTCGTCGTCATTGTCGGTCGAGAAGTCGAAACCAAGCAGGCTGTCGATCTCGTCCTGGTTCAGGATGCGCTCGGCGCCCATCATCCCGTCGCCGCCGCCGCCGAGATCGTCGAGGCCCGTCCAGCCGTCATCGCCCCCCGGCAGTTCGCCGGTGGCGTTGTCGGCGGCCCACTGGGCCATGGCGTCGTCGTCGATCTCGTCAGCCATCGGGTGAATGCCAGCCAGGGCGAGCCCTAGTTGATCAGCATCTCCTCGATCAGGACGGCCTTCACCTGCGCCGGGGCGATGACCAGGTTCACGCGCCGCTGGATCTCCATGCGAAGCTGATAGCTGCCTTGGCTGCCGGACAGATCTTCAGGGCGCAGCTCGCGCAGGAACGACTGGAACATGTCCTGGAGTCTCGGCAGATTCGGCGTCAGCGTCTCGGCTGTCGCGGCGTCGGCGAGCTCCAGAGTAAGCTTCAGCTTCAGGAAGGACGGACGCCCCTCCGCCGACTGCATGTTCACGATGACGTTGGGCAGAGTGTAATACACCACGCCGTCCGGTCCTTCGCGGATCGTGCCGACCTCGCCGGCTTCGGCCCCCTCGGCCTTGGCGCCCTCTTCCCCCTCGGCCTTCTTTTCTTCTTTCTTCTTTTCCTCCTTCTTCGGCTCCTTGCCCTCGGCGTGCTCGCCTTCGGGTTTGGGCTTCAAAAGAAAGAACGCGGCCGCGCCGCCCCCGCCCAGAACCAGGACGGCGGCCACGATGATGATGATCAGAAGCGGGAGCTTCTTCTTGGGCTTTGCGCCCTCGGCCCCTTCTTCGCCATCTTCGATAGCGTCTTCGGGCTCTTCGCCCTTGTCCTTGGCCACGCGCGGCTCCTTGGCATCGTCCCACTCTCTATTCACGCAGCTTGGTTAACGATCTGTTTTTCCTCGCCTGATTGGCCGCTCGGCAAGTTTGTCGCAGCGCGCGTCGTTAACTATTTTTATCGCTGATTTTATTCGGCTTTTGGAACTGGCCCGGCATTTGCATAGCCGACGACGAGTGAAAGGCGCGCTGCGGCGCCGGGTCGGAGGCTTCGATGGACAACGCGATGTATCTCAGCCTGTCGCGTCAGATGACGCTGCGGCGAGAACTCGACATCGTGGCGAACAACATCGCCAACGCGGACACGGCCGGCTTCAAGGTCGAGGAGCTGCTGGTCAAGACCGAGGCGGCCGGCAAGGCCCGCACCGCTCAGGTCCAGGGGCCGGTGAAGTTCGTCATCGACGATGGCATCACCCGCGACTTCGGTCAGGGCCCGCTGCGCAAGACCGGCGGGACGTTCGACGTCGCCATCGACGGTCAGGGCTTCTTCTCGGTGCAGGGGCCGGGCGGTGAAGCGCGCTACACCCGCGACGGTCGTTTCACCCTGAACCCGCAAGGCATCCTGGTCACCCAGCAGGGCCATCCGGTCACCGGCCCGGGCAACGCCCAGATCAATATCGATCCCGCCCAGGGCGAGATCACGATCGGCAAGGACGGCACCATCAGCCAGACCAATGCGGTCACCGGGCAGGCCGTCAATGTCGGCCGCCTGGCGGTGGTGCAGTTCGAGGACCGCTCGGCCCTCTCCAAGGAAGGGGACAACCTCTTCCGCAACACCTCCAACGCCCAGCCCATCGCAGCCGCCGACGCGCTCGTGCAGCAGGGCATGGTGGAGGGCTCCAACGTCCAGCAGGTCGTGGAGATCACCCGTCTGATTGAAGTGACCCGCGCCTACGAGCGCTCGTCCAAGCTCGTCGGCGACAACAACGACCTGTCCCGGCGCTCGATCGAGCGCCTGGGCCGTACGAACTAAGGGAAGACCTAGATGCAAGCGCTCCGCACCGCAGCCACGGGCATGGCCGCCCAGCAGCTGAACGTCGAGGTCATCTCGAACAACATCGCCAACATGAACACCATCGGCTTCAAGCGTCAGCGAGCCGAATTCCAGGACCTGCTCTACCAGACGATCGAGCGCGCCGGCACGCAGTCGTCCGACCAGGGCAACATCGTCCCGACCGGCGTTCAGGTCGGCGCCGGCGTCAAGGCCGGCTCGGTCTACCGCATCACCCAGCAGGGCACGATGAGCCAGACCCAGAAGCCGCTCGACATGGCGATTCAGGGCCGCGGCTATTTCCAGGTGCTGCTGCCGTCGGGCGAGACGGCCTACACCCGCGCCGGCAACTTCTCGACCGATGATCAGGGCCGCCTGGTGACCGAGGACGGCTATCAGGTGCAGCCGGGCGTCACGATCCCGGAAGACGCCAAGGACATCCAGATCTCCAAGGCCGGTCAGGTCCAGGTGATCCGCGGCGACAACGCCGCCGAGCCGGAAGTGGTGGGTCAGCTGGAACTGGCGACCTTCGTCAACGACGCCGGCCTCGACGCCATCGGCGACAACCTGTTCATGGAAACCGCCGCCTCCGGGCAAGCGGTGGTGGGCCAGCCCAATTCGGTGGGCGTCGGCTCGCTGCTGCAAGGCTACACCGAAGCCTCGAACGTGGACTCCGTCAGCGAGATCACCGCCCTGATCGTCGCCCAGCGCGCCTACGAGATGAACTCGAAGGTCATCAGCTCGGCCGACCAGATGCTGCAAGCCACCTCCCAGCTGAAGTCGTAAGCGTATGACCCGCACCCTGCTTATCGGCCTCGCCGCCGCCCTGATCGCCGGTCCCGCCCTGGCCGCTCCCGTCGTACTGCGCGAGCAGGTCATCGACCTGGACGGTCAGATCACCCTGGGCGACCTGTTCGACGGCGCCGGCGCGGCCGCCGACGTCGTGGTCGGCAAGCGCGTCGGCCCCAGCGCCGTGCTGGAGGCCGGCGTCGTTCAGGTCGCCGCTCATCGCGCGGGGCTCCAGTGGGCCAACGACCGCGGCCTGCGCCGGGTCATCGTCCGCTCCGTCCCCGTGGAAGCTGAAGCCGCCACCGCTCAGGCGATGGTTCGTCCCGTAGCGGTCCAGCAGGTGATCCGCAGCGGCGACGTCGTCGATCTGGCCTGGTCCGACGGCCAGATCACCCTGTCGATGCAGACCAAGGCCATGAGCGCCGCCGCCGAAGGCCAGTGGGTGAAGCTGCAGAACCCCGCCTCCAAGAAGATCATCGAAGCCGTGGCCATCGGCCCCGGTCAGGCCGTGATCGGACCGTCCGCTCGCCAGGCCGTCGCCTCCAACCGTTACGCCGCCCGTTAAGAGAGCCATTCCGATGCGTCTGTCGCCGATCGCCGCCCTCGCCCTGATCGCTCCGCTCGCCGCCTGCTCCACAGTGGTGGACACGGTGAAGGGCCCCAACCTCAGCCAGATCGGCTATCCCGCCGCCCTGATCCCGCAGCAGCAGGAAGTGATGGCCCTGGCCCCGCCGCGCTACGCGCCGCAAGCGGCGTCGGCCAACTCGCTTTGGCGCGTGGGCGCCCGCAGCTTCTTCAACGACCAGCGCGCCAGCCGGGTCGGCGACATCCTGACGGTGAACATCCAGATCGCCGACAGCGCCCGCACCCAGAACCAGACCAGCGCCTCGCGCGGCTCGACCTCCAAGGTGGGCGTGCCCAACTTCCTGGGCCTGGAATCCAGCCTGGGCCGTATCCTGCCGGGCGGCTACGACCCGGCCAACGCCGTCAACACCAACTCCGCCACCAGCATGCAGGGTCAAGGCGCGGTGAACCGGGCCGAGCAGATCAACCTGACCGTGGCCGCGACGGTCACGGCCCTGCTGCCCAACGGCAACATGGTGATCCAGGGCACCCAGGAGGTGCGCACCAACGCCGAACTGCGCCAGCTGACGGTGGCCGGCATCGTGCGCCCGGAGGACATCTCCAGCACCAACACGATCAAGCACACGCAGATCGCCGAGGCCCGTATCAGCTATGGCGGCCGCGGCGATATCAGCCGCGTGCAGCGCACGCCGGCCGGCCAGGCGCTGGTGGAGAAGTTCTCGCCGTTCTGATCCAATCCAGAACCGACCCTTTCATGGTGCGTTCTCTCTATCGAAGGGAGGCGCGTCATGAAGCGACGGCTTTCGGCATTGATGGTTCTGGCTGTTCTGGGCCTTGGCGCCTGCGCGCATGACCGCGGCGAGACCGCCGCCGGCTACAGCTGGATCTACCTGGAGAACCAGAGCGAGGGCGCCAAGCTGGCCTATGGCCTGCCCAACAGCGACGCCATCCTGCTGATGATGACCTGCAAGCCGGGCTCGCGGACCGTCGACCTGTCGATGATCTCGGCGGACAAGAAGCCCGAGTTCATCCTCATCTCGCGCAAGACCCAGGAACGTGTCGTCGGCCGCTCCGTGCCGGACATGATGAGCGGCGCTCAGCTGATCGAGGCGTCCAGCCGCGCCGACGGCGCCGCCCTGTCCAGCTTCGACCGCACCGGCGACCTGGCCGTCGTGAACCAGGGCCGCCGCTTCAATCTCAAGGCCGGCAAAAATGACCGGGCCGATGTGACCCAGTTCTTCCGCAGTTGCGGCAAGGCCGCCTAGGCCCGCCGCCCCGCCGTCGCGCTGTTGCTGACGCCAAGGGCCGCCAGGGCCCCGGCGGCGATGCCGGCTGCGTCTAGGCCGGCTTCGGCGTACATGAGGTCAGGCTTGTCCTGATCCTGGAAGACGTCGGGCAGGACCAGGGTCCGCACCTTCAGGCCACGATCCAGCGCGCCGTGCTCGGCCAGGGCCTGCAGCACGAAGGCGCCAAAGCCGCCCATGGCGCCTTCCTCGACAGTGATCAGGGCCTCGTGCTCGCGGGCGAGACGAAGGATCAGGTCGATATCCAGCGGCTTGGCGAAGCGGGCGTCGGCGACGGTGGCGGACAGGCCGCGCGCGGCCAGCAGGTCGGCGGCCTTCAGCGATTCATCCAGGCGTGTGCCGAAGGAGAGGATGGCGACGGCCGTGCCCTCGCGGACGATGCGGCCCTTGCCGATCTCCAGAGGCTCCAGCACCGCGGGCATCTCCAGACCCCAGCCCTCGCCGCGCGGATAGCGGAAGGCGCTCGGGCGGTCGTCGATGGCGGCGGCGGTGGCGACCATGCGGGCCAGTTCCACCTCGTCGGCGGCGGCCATCAGCACCATGCCGGGCAGCGCGCCCATGAAGCCGATGTCGAAGGTCCCGGCGTGGGTCGGGCCGTCGGCGCCGACCAGACCGGCGCGGTCCATGGCGAAACGCACCGGCAGGCGCTGGATCGCCACGTCGTGGACGACCTGATCGTAACCGCGTTGCAGGAAGGTCGAGTAGATGGCCGTGAACGGCTTCATGCCGTCGGCGGCGAGGCCGGCGGCGAAGGTCACCGCGTGCTGCTCGGCGATGCCCACGTCGAAGGTCCGCTGCGGGAATTGCTTGCCGAACAGGTCAAGACCCGTGCCCGACGGCATGGCCGCGGTGATGGCGACGATCTTGTCGTCCTTCTCCGCTTCCTTGATCAGGGCTTCGGCGAAGACCTTGGTGTAGCTGGGGGCCGCGGCGGCGGCCTTGGCTTGCTGGCCGGTGACCACGTCGAATTTGACGACGCCGTGGTACTTGTCGGCGGCGTTCTCGGCCGGGGCGTAGCCCTTGCCCTTTTGCGTCACGACATGGACCAGAACCGGCTTGTCCTGGAACTCGCGGGCGTTCTTCAGCACAGGCACCAGGGCGTCGAGGTCGTGACCGTCGATCGGGCCGATATAGTAGAAGCCCAGCTCCTCGAAGAAGGTCCCGCCAGTGACCATGCCGCGGGCGTATTCCTCGGCCTTGCGGGCCACGGACTGCAGCGGGCGCGGCAGGTGCTCGACCACGTTCTTGCCGATCTGGCGGACACGGCGATAGGCGCCGCCGCTGACCAGTTTGGCCAGATAGGCGCTCATGCCGCCGACCGGGGGCGCGATCGACATGTCGTTGTCGTTCAGCACCACGATCAGACGCTTGGTGGTGTCGCAGGCGGCGTTCATGGCCTCATAGGCCATGCCCGCGCTCATGGAGCCGTCGCCGATCACGGCGATGACGTTGTTGTCCTCACCCTTGGCGTCGCGGGCGGCGCAGAAGCCGAGCGCGGCGGAAATCGAGGTGGCCGCGTGGGCGGCGCCGAACGGGTCGTATTCGCTCTCGGCGCGCTTGGTGAAGCCCGACAGCCCCCCGCCCTGGCGTAGCGTCTTGATGCGGTCGCGGCGGCCCGTGAGAATCTTGTGCGGATAGGCCTGGTGGCCGACGTCCCAGATCAGGATGTCCTTGGGCGTATCGAACACATGGTGCAGGGCCACGGTGAGTTCGACCACGCCCAGGCCGGCGCCCAGGTGGCCTCCGGTCACGGAGACGGCGTCGATGGTCTGGCTGCGCACCTCGTCGGCGAGCTGCTTCAGCTCTGCCAGGGAAAGCCCGCGGGTGTCGGCGGGCGAGGAGACGCGATCTAGAAGCGGCGTGGATGACATTTGGCTTATCTAATCCGTCCGGAAGCGCGAAGCGAGCGCTGACGCAGCGTCAGCGGCGACGATCCAGTACGAAATCAACGCTTTCGCGCAGGGTTCCGGCCGCTTCGCCAAACAGATCAAGGTGCGCCTTGGTCTGTGCGGCCAATAGCTCCACCCGTTCCTTGGCGGCGTCGACGCCCAGCAGGGTGACGTAGTTGGCCTTGCCCTTGGCGGCGTCCTTGCCGCCGGCGGCCTTGCCCAGCAGGTCCTGGTCGCCCTCGACATCCAGCAGATCGTCGACGATCTGGTAGGCCAGCCCCAGGTCCTGGGCGAAGGCCATCAGGGCCGAGCGTTCGGCGTCCTTGGCCCGGGCCAGGATCAGCGGAATCTCGAAGGAATAGGCGATCAGCGCGCCGGTCTTCAGGCGCTGCATGCGGGCCACCGCGCCAAGATCGTCACGCACGCCCAGCAGGTCGATCATCTGTCCGCCGCACATCCCCTTGGCGCCCGAAGCCACCGCCAGCCGGGCGATCAGCTGGGTGCGGATGTGGGCGTCGTCGTGGGTGTCGGGATGCGCCAGGATCTCGAAGGCGGCCGTCTGCAGGGAATCACCGGCCAGGACCGCGGTCGCCTCGTCATAAGCCTTGTGCACGGTGGGACGGCCGCGGCGCATGTCGTCGTCGTCCATGCATGGCAGGTCGTCATGAACCAGGCTGTAGGCGTGGATGCACTCCAGCGCGCAGGCGGCGCGGAGCACGGGCCGCTCCTCCAGATCGAACATCTTCGCCGTCTCGAGGGCGAAGAACGGACGCAGGCGCTTGCCCGGACCAAGCGCTGCGTACCGCATGGCCTCGGTCAGGCGCGATTCCGGCCCGTCGGCGCGCGGCAGCAGGGCGTCCAGCGCGACGGTGACGAGATCTGCCGCCTCGACGAGGCGCTGTTCAAGGCTCTTGGCGGGCATGGCGTTCAAAACAGCCTCCCGCCGTCAGGGGCGTCGCGATCCACGTCCAGCAGCACCACCGCGCCATTGTTGTCGGGGAAGCCGAGGCAGAGGACTTCCGACATCATCGGGCCGATCTGGCGCGGGGGGAAATTGACGACAGCGGCCACGCGGCGGCCGACCAGCTGTTCGGCGCTGTAGAGCTGGGTGACCTGGGCGGAGGACCGCTTGGTCCCGATCTCGGCGCCGAAATCGACGGTCAGCTTGAAGGCCGGCTTGCGCGCTTCGGGAAAGGGTTCGGCGTTCACGATCGTGCCCAGGCGGATATCGACCTTGGCGAAGTCGTCGAAGGTGATCTCCGGCGCGCGCCCTCCCATCAGGCGAATTCCGCCGGCTCGACGCCCGTCGCGCCGCCGGCGCCCAGGACGACCTTCTCCACGCGCAGGCGCGCGGCTTCGAGTTTCTTCTCGCAGTGGGCCTTCAGGGCCGCGCCGCGCTCATAGATGTCGATCGACCGCTCCAGAGGCGCCTGGCCGGATTCCAGCTCGGAGACGATCTTCTCCAGCTCGGCGAGGGCCTGTTCGAAGGACAGGCCCGACAGGTCTGCGGCGTCGGTCATGGGAACTCTGGTGCTCGAAATAAGCCGCCACCCTAGTCAGGCGGCGCGGGCGGGGCAACGCCGGAAGGCGTCTAACGCTGATAGCGCTTGGCGTTCCAGTAGCGGAACCCGCCGTCGCTGACCTTGCGCCACCGGCGCTTGGCCAGGGCCCGGCCGATCATGACATTGAAGAAGCCGTGCGCCACCAGCATCACGTCCTGGCCGGCGTCGGCGAAACCTTCCAAGACGGCGGCGGCCTCATCGGCGCGCTGCTCGGCCTGCTTGCGGTTCTCCTGGCCGTCGTGGTGGTCGAGGAACCACCACCAGAAGCGGGACCAGAAGCCCCACGTCTTCGGCGACAGCTTGACCCAGGACGGCCACGGCGGTCCCGGCAGGGGCGCCTCGATGAACAGCGGATCCTGGGCGAAGGCGCGGCCGCCGGCCAGCAGGGTGGCGCTCTCGATGGAGCGGACGCGGGTCGAGGCGATGATCGTGCCTGCGCGGGCGGCGGCCTCGATCAGTTCGGCCGGCGGCTTTTGGCCGGCGCGCAGGCCGCCGGGCTCGTAGGCTTCGGTCCACCACTGGCCGTAGCTGGCGGCGTTGAAGCGCACCTTGCGCGAGATCGCGGGCTCGCCATGACGGACGAGGGTGATGCTCCCCGATCGGGCGGGGACGCGCCCGTGATCGGCGGTCGAAGCGTCAGCCATAATCACCGGAAAGATCAGCCGCCGAAGCAGCCTCGCCCTTCCTCACCCCTCCTGAAGCGCCCGAACATGGGCCAGGGCGGATCGCCCCAGAGCCTCTAGGTCGTAACCGCCCTCGAGCGATGAGACAATACGTCGCCGCGAACGGTTCGCAGCGATGGAGACGATCGCCCTCGTCGCCCAGGCGAAATCCGCCTCTTCCAGCGACTGACTGGCCAGCGGATCACGGGCGTGGGCGTCGAATCCGGCCGATATGATGATCAGGTCCGGCGCGAAGGCGTCCAACGGGTCCATCAGCGCCTCGAATCTGCTGCGCCACAGCTCTCGCGGCGCATGGGGCGGCACGACGGCGTTGGCGATGTTGCCGATTCCCCGCTCCGATGGATCGCCTGTGCCCGGATAGAGCGGCGACTGGTGGATGGAGGCCAGGAACAGGCTGGGGTCGTGCTCGAACGCCGCCTGGGTGCCGTTGCCGTGGTGGACGTCGAAATCGACCACCGCCACCCGCGCCATCCCGGCCGCCTGAGCTGCTCGCGCTGCGACGGCCACGTTGGAAAAGACGCAAAAGCCCATCGCCGCATCCGGCTCGGCATGATGGCCAGGCGGGCGCACGGCGCAAAAGGCGCGCTCGATCCGCCCCGCCGCCACGGCGCGGACAGCTTCCACCGCCGCCCCCGCGGCGCGGCGCGCGGCGGTCAGGCTGCCGGGCGACAGCACCGTGTCGGGATCGAGGGCGTGTCTTCCCGTGCGGGGTGCGGCGGCGAAAATGTCATCGACATAGCCGGCGGGGTGCACCCGCTTGAGGTCCGCCGGATCGGCCAGTGGCGCTTCGTTGACCTCCAGGTCGAGACTGGCGTCGTCCCGCAACGCGTCGATCACCGCTCGCAGGCGCTCCGGCCGCTCGGCATGGCCGTGGCCTGGCTGGTGGTCGAGCATGTCAGAGTGGGTGAACAGCGCGACGGTCATCGGCTCAACCGGCCTTCAGGGCCTGGGACGCCAGAACGTTCTCGTCACCCCAGGCCTTCAGCGCCAGGATCACAGGTTTCAGGCTCTCCCCCCGCGCCGACAGGGAATACTCCACCCGCGGCGGCACCTCGGCATAGACGGTGCGGATGATCAGTCCCGCGCCCTCCAGCTCTCGAAGCTGCTTTGTCAGCATCCGCTGGGTGATCGCGCCCAAGCGGCGGCTGAGTACGTTGAAGCGCATGCGCCCGCCCAGCAGGTGGTACAGGATCACGCCCTTCCACTTGCCCCCGATGAGGTCCAGCGTCGCTTCGACGCCGCATTCCTTGGGATCGTTCATGGGTCCGGCCAAGCCAATAGTATACAAATGGGTACTACATACAGAAAAGTACCGTACTTGCGCATATCGTAGCGTAAGGCGATCTGTCCGTCGACGGCGATGAAGCCGCTTCAGGAGACACCGAAATGAAAGCCGTCGGATTCCGCGCCCCCTCCCCCATCGACGCCCCCGACGCCCTGATCGATCTGGAGCTCCCCGCGCCCGTCGCGAGCGGCCACGACATTCTGGTCCGGGTGCAGGCGGTATCGGTGAACCCGGTCGACACCAAGGTGCGTCGCAGCGCCCAGCCGCCGGAAGGCGAGGCCCGCATCCTGGGCTACGACGCCGCGGGCGTGGTCGAGGCAGTGGGCGAACAGGTCACTCTGTTCAAGGCGGGCGACGAAGTGTTTTACGCCGGCGCCATCGGCCGCCCAGGCACCAACGCCGAGCTGCATCTGGTCGACGAGCGCATCGTGGGCCGCAAGCCCAAGACCTTGTCCTTCGCGCAGGCGGCGGCCATGCCGCTGACCTTCATCACCGCCTGGGAGCTGCTGTTCGACCGTTTCGGCGTGAAACCCGGCGAGGGCGAAGGCCAGGCCCTGATCATCATCGGCGGGGCGGGCGGGGTCGGCTCGGCCATGATCCAGATCGCCCGCCGGCTGACCAGGCTGACCATCGCCGCCAGCGCATCGCGGCCGGAAACGGAGGCTTGGGTCCGCGACCTGGGCGCCCACCACGTGTTCGACCACACCAAGCCGCTGGCCGAGGAGCTCAAGCGTCTGGGTCTTGAGAACCCGCCCTACATCGCCAGCCTGACCCACACCGCCGATCACTTCGAGGCGGTCGCCGCCGCCATCGGCCTGCAGGGCAAGATCGGGGTGATCGAAGCCGACCGGACCATCGACCCGCGCCCGCTGCACCACAAGGCGGCGTCCCTGCACTGGGAGTTCATGTTCGCCCGTCCCATGGGCACGCCGGACATGATCGAACAGCACCGGCTGCTCAACGCCGTCGCCGATCTGGTCGATGAAGGCCGCATCCGCACGACCCTCGCCGAGGTCGTCGGGGGCATCAACGCCGCCGACCTGATCAAGGCCCACGCCCAGGTCGAAAGCGCCCGCACCATCGGCAAGGTGGTGCTGGAAGGTTTCTAGACGAGTGAGGGGCGCGCCGGGTATCAGGCCCGCATGAGCCCGACCATCCGCCGCGCCACACCCGCCGACGCCGACGCGCTTTGCGCCATCGGCCGCGACACCTTCGCCGAGACCTTCGGCCATCTCTATCCGGCGCAGGATCTGGCGGACTATCTGGCTTACGCCTACGGCCCGGCGCGCATCGGCGCCGACCTGGCCGATCCCGCCAAGGCCATGTGGGTGGTCGAGACGGCTGACGGCGCGGTGGTCGGCTACGCCCTGGCCGGCCCCTGCGACCTGCCGCACGACGAGGTCACGCCGGACTGCGGCGAGCTGAAGCGTATCTACATCCTCAAGGCCCACCAGGGCGGCGGCGTGGGGTCGCGCCTGATGACGACCGTCTTCGACTGGCTGGAGCAGCCCGGTCGCCGCATCTGGATCGGCGTGTGGTCGCAGAACTTGGGCGCCCAGCGGTTCTATGAGAGGGCCGGTTTCGCCAAGGTCGGCGAGTACATCTTCCCGGTCGGCCAGACCAAGGATCTGGAGTTCATCCTCAGCCGGGGATGATGCTGGTGCGTGCTTCGAGGCGCGCTGCGCGCCCCTCAGCATGACGAAGTTGGGTGCGTACTGAACTCGGCATCCTGAGGAGTGGGCGCGGCCCACGTCTCGAAGGACGCATTGCGGTTCCCGCTCAAGGCCCTATCCTGCGCGTTCAAACGCTCGTTGGACGCGCCCGATGTTCCTGAATTTCTTCTCCGAGCTCCGCCAGGCCAAGGTGCCGGTGACGCTGAAGGAATACCTCCTGCTGATGGAGGCGCTGGACAAGGACGTCATCAACCGTTCGGTCGAGGACTTCTACTATCTGTCGCGCGCCGCCCTGGTGAAGGACGAGAAGAACCTCGACAAGTTCGACCGCGTGTTCGGCCATGTCTTCAAGGGTCTGGAGAACACCGCCGAGGGCCTGACCGCCGACATTCCGGCCGAGTGGCTGAAAGCCCTGACCGAGAAGTTCCTCACCGAGGAGGAGAAGGCCGAGATCGAGGCCATGGGCGGCTTCGAAAAGCTGATGGAGACCCTTCAGGAGCGCCTGCGCGAGCAGAAGGAGCGCCACGAGGGGGGCAACAAGTGGATCGGCACCGGCGGCACCAGCCCCTTCGGCGCCAACGGCTACAACCCCGAAGGCGTGCGCATCGGCCAGGACAAGGGCCGCCACGGGCGGGCCGTGAAGGTCTGGGACAAGCGCGAATACAAGAACCTCGACGACAGCGTCGAGCTGGGCACCCGCAACATCAAGGTCGCCCTGCGCCGGCTGCGCAAGTTCGCCCGCCAGGGCGCGCCGGACGAGCTGGACCTGAACGGCACGATCAGAGGCACGGCCGAGAAGGGCTACCTGGACATCCAGCTACGTCCCGAGCGGCGCAACAGCATCAAGGTGCTGCTGTTCTTCGACATCGGCGGCTCGATGGACAGCCACATCAAGCTCTGCGAGGAGCTGTTCAGCGCGGCCAAGACCGAGTTCAAGAACCTGGAGTTCTTCTACTTCCACAACTGCCTCTACGAGAGCGTGTGGAAGGACAACCGCCGCCGCCAGACCGAGAAGACGGCGACCTGGGACGTGCTTCACAAGTACCCCGGCGACTACAAGGTCATCTTCGTGGGCGACGCCACCATGAGCCCCTACGAGATCACCTATCCGGGCGGCTCGGTGGAGCACTGGAACGAGGAGCCGGGCGCCATGTGGATCGACCGGGTCACCCAGATCTATGAGAGCGCGGTGTGGCTGAATCCGACACCCGAGCGGCACTGGGACTACACCCAGTCCATCGGCGTCATGAAGCAGTTGATGAACGACCGCATGTATCCGCTGACGCTGGAGGGCCTCGACAAGGCCATGCGGGAGCTGGTGCGCGGATAACTTACGCGCGTTCAGTAACCGCCTGTTTTATTGGACGCTTGCGTCAGTTTCATACGGTCGTAAGACTGCCCTCGCGTAAGGGGGATCTCCGCCTGTGAGTCTTGAAGTTGATGGCGCCGACGAGGCGCAAACCGAAGCCGTCACCAAGAACCTGGTGTTCATGGCCGCCGAGCGGCTGTTCGCCCTGCACGGCTTTCAGAACGTCTCTGTGCGCGACATCACCGCCGAGGCGGGCGTCAACCTGGCGTCGGTGAACTATCACTTCGGCTCCAAGGACGCCCTGCTGTTCGAGATCTTCCGTCGCCGTACGACGGAGCTGAACCGCGAACGCGCCCGCCTGCTGCACGAGGCCAACGACCGCCATGGCGGTAAGCCGCCGGTGCGCGAAATCCTGGCCGCCCTGTTCATCCCGCCCCTGCGTTGGATGGCGCCCGAGAACGACCGTCGCATCTCGCTGCAGTTCCTGATCCGCGCCCGCAGCGAAGGGACCGAGGAAATCCGCACGATCCTGCGCACGGACGTGACGCACCTGCGCCGCTTTTCCGACGCCCTGACCGCCGCGCGGCCGGACCTGCCGGACGTCGAGGTCTACTGGCGCCTGCACTTCGTGCTGGGCATGCTGCACAACAACCGCTTCTCCGAATTCGACCGCATGAACGCCCTGGCCGACGGCCGCATGGGCGAGGCCGACACAGCGGCGCTGCTGGAGCGGATGCTGGACTTCGCCGAAGCGGGCTTCATCCGCTAGGCGGTGCGTGCTTCGAGACGCGCTATCGCGCTCCTCTGCATGACGAGCTTTATTGCATTCTGAATTCGTCATCCTGAGGAGCGAGTGCAACTCGCGTCTCGAAGGACGCATTAGGCCGCCAAGCTCCAGGCGAACCTCAGATCCTCCACGAACTCGGCATAGGCCTTGGGCTTCGCCGCCTCGTCCGGCACGCGCAGCAGGAAGGACGGGTGGTAGGTGACCACCGCCTGCGCCTGATCAGGCAATTGCAGCGCCTGCCCCCGGTTGGCGGCGATGGGCGTGGCCTTGCCGAAGACCGACAGAGCAGCCGTCGCGCCCAGGGCGACGACCACGCGGGGGCGGACGATCCGCCGCTCCGCGTCCAGCCACCAGCGGCAGGCCTGCACCTCCCCCCGATCGGGCGTCTTGTGCAGCCGGCGCTTGCCGCGCGGCTCGTGCTTGAAATGCTTCACGGCGTTGGTGACGTAGGTCTCCGACCGAGGGACCCCGGCTTCGGCCAGCGCGCGGTCCAGCACCTTTCCGGCAGGGCCGACGAAGGGGTGACCGGCAAGGTCTTCCTGGTCGCCTGGCTGCTCGCCCACGAACATCAACCGGGCGCGCGCCGGCCCCTCGCCCGCCACGCCCTGAGTTGCTTCGCGCCACAGGTCACAGCGGCGGCAGACGTCGACGCCGGCGGCGACCTCCTCGAGATTGCTTGGCGCGCCGCCCTCCGCGGGCATGTCGCGCGCCATGCGCGACGCCGCCTTCATGGTGCGCTTGGATGGCGTGGTCGGGGCGCTCCGGACCATGGCGGCGGTCCTTTCCTGGGCCGTGGCGATCAGGTCGGGAATGAGCCGCGCCTCGGGAAGGTTGCGCCAGTAGCGCTTGGGCATGTGCTGCTGCATCGCCGTGGGGTTCAGCCGCGCCGGGTTGAAGATCGAGGCGAAGTAGGTGGACCATGCCTCCTCCAGGGCGTCCTCGGCCGGGGCCTGGGAGCGGTCCGCCCCCGGGGAGAAGGTCAGCTGCGCCCCGTCCCAGTGGGCGCAGGCGTCGGGGGTGAGGATCGACCAGTTCATGCCGCTGAACCGGCGGGCGAAGAACGGGGCGGTCGCCTCGGTCACCCGATGCGGCGGCTCGAACCAGGCGGCGTAGGTTTCCGCCTCCCCCGGAACTTCGCGAAAGCGGACAAAGGCCTTCATCTTGTGCTGGGCGCGATGGACCGCCTGGTCGAAGTGGCTGGCCTTCAGCACGTCGGAATCGGTGACCACCGCCAGCAGTTGCGGCTCATCCCGCAGCCGCCACAGCAGGCGATAGAGCAGCGACAGCCGCTCGGGCGAACGGTGCTGCAGCACAGACTGCGCCAGGGTGACGAACTCGCGCGACACCGTGAACGCCGGCTCCACCACCGGGGCGGCGGCCTCATCGCCGAACAGGTCCCCCTCCCCGCCGACGGTCCAGATCACATGCTCCGGCGCGACGCCCTGGGCGCGCAGGGTTCGCGCCTGCCGACGCCAGCCATCGAAGTCGATCTCGCTGGAAAGCCGCGCCACCCGCATCAGAACAAACTCAGTTGCTGCGGCGCCGCCTCGCGCGGCAGGTGGGGCTTCAGGTCGTCGGCGTCGGCCAGCGGGCCGGGCGTCCAGTCATCGGCGATGACGAAGGGGCGCAGTTTCTTCTCCGAGCCGCACAGCTTCTTCAGGTCCTCCAGCCGCACCCGCTTCTGCCGCCGCAGGACCACGAGGCTGTCCACCGATTTGACGCCCAGGCCCGGGATGCGCAGCAGCATCTCGCGGTCGGCGGCGTTCACGTCGATGGGAAAGCGGTCGCGATTGGCCAGCGCCCAGGCCAGCTTGGGATCGACGGCGAGATCGAGGTTCTGGCCCGGCCCGGCGATCTCGGCCCGCTCGAAGCCGTAGTACCGCATCAGCCAGTCGGCCTGGTACAGCCGATGCTCCCGCATCAGGGGCGGCTTCTGCGGCGGCAGGCGGCTGGAGCTGTCGGGGATCGGGCTGAAGGCGGAGTAGTAGACGCGCTTCAGGCCATAGCTGCCGTACAGGTTCTCGCTGCGCGCCAGGATGTCGCCGTCGGCCGCCTCGTCCGCCCCGACGATGAGTTGGGTCGATTGGCCGGTGACGTACTTGCGGGGCTGGGCGCGGTCCTTCTTCTGCGGGGCGCGCTCCTCGATCGCCAAGCGGACGCCGCCCATGGCCTTCTTGATGACGCCCACGTCCTTTTCCGGCGCCAGGGCGGTCAGGCTCTCGTCCTTAGGCAATTCGATATTGATCGACACCCGGTCGGCGTAGAGCCCGGCCTCCAGCACCAGGGCGGGCGACGCCTCTGGGATCAGCTTCAGATGAATGTAGCCGCGAAAGTCGTGGACCTCGCGCAGCGTCCGGGCCACCCGCACCATCTCTTCCATGGTGTAGTCGCCGCTGCGGATGATGCCGGACGAGAGGAACAGCCCCTCGATGTAGTTGCGCTTGTAGAAGCCGAGGGTGAGGTCGACGACCTCCTCCACCGTGAACCGCGCCCGCTTCACGTTCGAGGACGAGCGGTTGATGCAGTAGGCGCAGTCGTAGATGCAGAAGTTGGTCAGCAGGATCTTCAGCAGGCTGATGCACCGACCGTCCGGGGCGTAGGCATGGCAGATGCCCATGCCCTCGGTGGATCCCACGCCCTTGCCGTCCAGGCTGTCGCGCCTCTGCCCCCCCGATGAGGCGCAAGAAGCGTCGTACTTGGCCGCGTCGGAAAGGATGGCGAGCTTGGACTTGAGATCGAGTACGGCCATGGCCGCACCCTAATGTTCCACTTTTGTTCTGTCGAGGCGTAAGGGGTGCGGCGTGTTGCTCGCGGGGCGGACAAGCACGCGCGGCGCATTGACTTATCAGCGTTCACCTTCAGGATGAGCGGCACGCCGCGTCAGACGGCGACCGCATTAGGTGGAACATGAACGCGCCCTTCAAGCCGGCGGGCCAGGCGCCCGCCAAGCCGGACGTGGACGTCGCCATCCTGGGCTCGGGCTTCTCCGGGCTGGGCATGGCCATAGCGTTGCTCAAGGACGGGCGACGGGACTTCGTCATCCTGGAAAAGGCGCAGGGCGTCGGCGGCACCTGGCGCGACAACACCTATCCCGGCTGCGCCTGCGACATACCCAGCCACCTCTATTCCTTCTCGTTCGAACCGAACCCGGAATGGTCGCGGGTGTATCCGAGCCAGCCGGAGATCCGCGCCTATCTGGACCGCGTGGCCGACAAGTACGACCTGCGGCCCCATCTGCGGCTCGGGCGCACCGTCACCGACCTGACCTTCGACGAGGCCGGCGGTTTCTGGCGTGTGACGAGCGAGGACGGGCAGGTCCTGACCGCCCGGGTGGTGGTGTCGGGCACGGGCGGGCTGTCGCGGCCGATCCTGCCCAACCTCAAGGGCATGGACCGCTTCAAGGGCAAGACCTTCCACTCGGCCTGGTGGGACCATGATTATGATCTCACCGGCAAGACGGTGGCGGTGATCGGCACCGGCGCCAGCGCCATCCAGTTCGTCCCGCAGATCGCGCCCAAGGTGAAGTCGCTGACCCTGTTCCAGCGCACGCCGCCCTGGGTCATGCCCAAGAAGGATCGCGAGATGCACGGTTGGGAGCGCGCCCTGTTCCGCGCCGCGCCCGTGTTCCAGAAGCTGCTTCGCGGTCTGACCTATGCACGCCTGGAGCTTCTTGCGACGGGGTTGGTCTGGCGAACCGATTCCATGGCCAAGTTCGAGAAGCTTGGCCGCCAGTTCATCGACGCGACCATTTCCGATCCGGTCCTGCGCAGGAAGGTGACGCCGAACTACCGCATGGGCTGCAAGCGGATCCTGATCTCCAACGACTACTACCCCGCCCTGGCCCGCCCCAATGTCGATCTGGTCACCGAAGGGATCGCCGAGATCACCGCGAAAGGCGTCCGCACGACAGACGGCGTGGAGCATGCGGTCGACGTCATCGTCTATGGCACCGGTTTCGCCGCCACCGACGCCCTGTCCCCGACCCAGGTCCATGGTCGCGGCGGCCGGCATCTGAACGCCGAATGGGAAGCCGGCGCCCAGGCCTATCTGGGCGTGACGGTCAGCGGCTATCCGAACTTCTTCATGCTGATGGGCCCCAATACGGGGCTGGGCCACAACTCGATCGTCTACATGATCGAGAGCCAGATCCGGCACGTGATGGACGGGCTTCGCCGCATGGACGCGGCGGGCGCGGCCTGGATGGATCCCAAGCGCGACGCCCAGAACGCCTTCAACGCCTTCGTTCAGCAGCGGGTCGGCAAGACCGTCTGGAACGCCGGCGGCTGTAAGAGCTGGTATCTGACCGAGGACGGCCGCAACACGACCATCTGGCCGGGCTTCACCTTCGATTATCGCCGCCGGGTGAAGGCGATAGACCCAGCGGCTTACGACATGGAACGGGTGAAGGTGTCCTGACCCAAATCCTCCCCTTCTGGGGGAGGTGTCCTGAAAGGACGGAGTGGGCCTGCTGAGTCAGCAAGTCCCCTCCCCCACTTCGTGGTCCCCCTCCCCGCGAGGGGAGGATCTAGAACCTTAGCCGCGGCCCTTGGCGATGCGGGCCTTGGCCATTTCGTTGGCGACTTCGTGGGTCGGGCGCTTTTCGGCGGCCGAACGGTCGAGGACCTCGCCCAGGGTCAGCATCAGGGTCGCCAGCTTGTCCTGCACCCAGGCCGGGTCGAACGCCGTGTCGGCTTCCAAGGCGCGGATTTCGCCGGCCACATTGATGATGCCGCCGCCGTTGATGACGTAGTCGGGCGCGTACAGCATGCCCTTGTCGAACAGAATGCGCCCGATCTCCGGCGTTGCCAGTTGGTTGTTGGCGCCGCCGGCGACCACCTTGCCCTTCAGGCGCGGCAGGGTTTCGGCGTTGATGGCGCCGCCCAGGGCGCAAGGGGCGAAGACTTCCGCATCGACGTCGAAGATGGCGTCGGTCGAGACGATCTTGGCGCCGGTCTTGGCGGCGACCTCGTCCAGGGCCGCCTGGTTCACGTCGGCGATCACCAGCTTGGCGCCGGCGGCGTGCAGCTTTTCCGCCAGGTAGGCGCCGACGTGGCCGACGCCCTGGATGGCGACGGTGACGCCGTTCAGGTCACGATCATAGGCGCGCTCGACGCATAGCTTCACGCCCCGGAACACGCCCTCGGCGGTCACCGGGCTCGGATCGCCCGAGGCCGCCGCGTGGCCTTCCAGGCCGGCGACATAGCGCGTCTGCTTGCGGGCGTTCTGCAGGTCGGTGGGCGAGACGCCCACATCCTCGGCGGTCCAGTAGCGGCCGCCCACGGCGTCCACGGCGCGGCCGAAGGCTTCGAACAGCTCCGGGGTCTTCTGGGTGCGGCTGTCGCCGATGATCACGGCCTTGCCGCCGCCCAGGCCGATGTCGGCCATGGCGTTCTTGTAGGACATGGCGCGCGACAGCTTCAGGGCGTCGGTCAGGGCCGCCTCGGCGTCCGGATAGGCCCACATGCGGCAACCGCCGGCTGCCGGGCCAAGGGCCGTGGAGTGCACGGAAATGATCGTCTTGAGGCCGGTCTTTTCGTCGAAGAAGGTATGAACGCCTTCATGGCCCTCGAAGGCCGGGGAATCGAAAAGAGTCATGCCTGCAAGTCCGTCCTGCTGCGGAAATTATGTGCGCGCCCTCTACGCCTCCGGGGCGCGAGTCACAACCCCCGTTTCCATCGGCGAGCCGATGGGCGGGACGCCGGACGGGAACGGCGCGGCGGGGTTCTTCAGAAAGGCGACCATGTCGCCGAACACCGTCTCGCGCTGATGATCCACCAGCAGCAGGTGATAGCCCTTGTCGTAAAAGGCGCTTCGGGCTCCGGCGGGCAGGTCGCGCGCCGCCTTCACCGCCGCCTTGTCGGGGATGATCTCGTCGTTCGCGCCGCAGAAGTAGGCGACCGGCCCCTTCACCCCGCCGATCCGCTCCTGCCCCCGGTCCATGATGTCGACCAGGCCGTACAGGGTGTCCGACCGCGCGCCCCAGATCATCTGGGGGTCCGTGCCCATCCGGTAGAGCTCGTCGATGTTGTCGGTCGGCTTGACCTTGCGGGTCAGCCAGGCCGGCGGGGTCCAGACCTTGGAGCGGAAGGTATGGGCGCTCAGCCACAGGGCGGCGCGGTTCAGCAGGGGCTGCTCCGACCAGCCCCAGACCGCCGGCGCCAGCAACAGCGTGCGGTCGGCGTCAGGCGCGGGGTCCGAGGCCATGGCGTCGATCGCCACCGCCCCGCCCATGCTGATCCCGGCCAGGGCGATGATCGCCCGCGGGTGCTTGGCCCGCAGGACGGCGCACAGGGCCCGCGCGTCATCCAGCATCAGCTCGTCGCCGCCCCACACCCCGCGCTCGGGCGAGCGGCCGAAGCCGCGCTGGTCGATGGCGTAGGTGGCGATCCCCCTCGCCTTCCCCCACTCGCCCCAGAAATGGAAGGCGTTGGCGTAGTCGTTCATGCCGTGCAGGCCGGCGATCACCGCCCAGGGCTCCTCGTCCGGAACCCATTGCGACAGACCCAGCCGCGCGCCGTCGATGCTGACGAAGGCGTCGGCCGCCAGATGCGGGCCGGTAAAGCCCACGCCCGGCACGCCCCGAGACTGCACCATGGGCGCGCAGGCCGTGGCCGTCAGGGCGGCGGAGCTGAGAAGGAAGACGCGGCGGTTCATGGCTTCAGGATCTTGTGCACCCTGGCCTGAAGATAGGGAACCACCTCGGCGTCGAACCAGGGGTTCTTCTTCAACCAGGCGGTGTTGCGCCACGACGGGTGCGGCATGGGCAGGAATTCCGGAACGTAGCGTTCCCATGCCCGCACCGTCTCGGTCATGTTGGCCATCGATCGCGGCCCAAGCGCCCAGGCCTGGGCGTGCCAGCCGACCAGCAGGGTCAGCTCCATCTTCGGCAGGTTGTCGAGAAGCTTGCGCCGCCAAAGCTGGGCGCAGCGGGTGGGCGGCGGATAGTCGCCGCCCTTAGGATTGGTGCCCGGAAAGCAGAAGGCCATGGCCGCCACGCCGACCCGGCCGTCGCCATAGAAGGTCTCGCGGTCGATCCCCATCCAGCCGCGCAGGCGATTGCCGGAGGGATCGTTGAACGGCAGGCCGGTCTCATGCACCAGCCGGCCCGGCGCCTGGCCGCAGATCAAGATGCGGGTCTGGGGCGAGACGCGGACCACCGGCCGGGGCTCGTGCGGCAGTTCCCCGGCGCAGGCCCGGCAGGCGGCGATGTCGGAAAGGACGGCCTCGAGCGAACTCATGGCGTCCTAATCGAGGTCGTCCTCGTCGGTTCCGCCGCCATAGGCCTGGACGAAGGTCGCGCCGCCGGCGGCGACTTCCTCGGGGGTCAGGGCGCGGAAGCGCCACACGCCCTTGAACTTGCCGGGATCGGCCGGCTTGTTGTGGCGCAGGATCACCAGCTTGTTCTCGCGCGCCAGGCCGATGGCCACGTTGCGCACGTGCGGCAGGATGCGGCGCCAGCGCTCAGGCTCGATGGCCTGGGCGACCTTGGCGGGGTCGGCGGACTTGCCCTCGGGCAGGTCGGCGATGGCGGACAGCAGGGCGTCTTCGATCGGGGAGCTCATCAGACGCTTGCTAATGCAAGCGCCCCCCCTTGGCCAACCCCGATGCACATGCTGGCCAGCGCCCGCTTGCCGCCGCGCGCCTTCATGGCCCGCGCCGCGGTGATCGCCAGACGCGCGCCGCTGGCGCCCAGCGGGTGGCCCAGCGCGATGGCGCCGCCGTGCGGATTTACGTGCTCGGCGTCGTCGGCCAGGCCCCAGGCGCGGGTGCAGGCCAGGGCCTGGGCGGCGAAGGCCTCGTTCAGTTCGATGACGTCGAAATCCTTCACATCGATGCCCAGGCGCCTGGTCAGGGTCTCCACCGCCGGGATCGGGCCGACGCCCATGATGCGGGGCGCGACGCCGCCCGCGGCTCCGCCCTCGACCCGTGCGATGGGCTCCAGCCCGAATTCGCGGGCGATCTCCTCGGTGGCCAGGATCATGGCCGCCGCCCCGTCATTGATGCCAGACGCGTTGCCGGCGGTCACGGTGCCGTTCTCGCGCACGATGGGCTTCAGGGCCTGCAGCGCCTCCAGCGTGGTGTCGGGGCGCGGATGCTCGTCGGCGGAGAGCAGGGTCTCGCTCTTACGATCGACGACGGTGATCGGGGCGATCTCGCCTTCGAACCAGCCCGCCTTGATGGCGGCGGCGGCGCGCTGCTGGCTGCGGAAGGCGAAAGCGTCCTGGTCGGCGCGGGCGATCTGGTAGTCCTCGGCCACGTTCTCGGCCGTCTCGGGCATGGCGTCGACGCCATAGGCCTTGCGCATGGCCGGATTGATGAAGCGCCAGCCGATGGTGGTGTCGAAGATCTCGTTGCTGCGCTGGAAGGCGGTCTCGGCCTTGCCCATGACGAAGGGCGAGCGGGTCATGTGCTCGACCCCGCCGGCGATGACGAACTCGGCGTCGCCCGTAGCGATCATCCGCGCGCCCTGGATCACCGATTCCAGGCCCGAGGCGCAGAGACGGTTCACCGTCACCGCCGGAGTGCGCACCGGCAGACCGGCCAGCAGGAGAGCCATGCGGGCGACGTTGCGGTTGTCCTCCCCCGCCTGGTTGACGCAGCCGTAGAGGACCTCGTCGATCCGGTCCCAATCGACCTTGGGGTGGGCGGCCATCAGCGCCTTCAGGGGATGAGCGGCCATGTCGTCGGCCCGCACCTTGGAGAGCCCGCCGCCGAAGCGGCCGATGGGCGTGCGAAAACCGCTGCACAGATAGACCGTCCGACCTTGCATCGCCGTCTCCCGACTTTTCATTTGGCTGCAAGTTAGGCAGACAGGACGCAGCAATCAAACAATCGTTTGGGAGACGGTCATGGATGGCGGCGGCGAGAACCTGGGCGGGCCCCAACTTGTGACCGAGGGCGAGTGGGCGGGCTGGCGCACCTGGCGCGGCTCGGATCCGTTCGAGGACCAGTCCGGTCCGTTCTATTTCCGCGACGAAGACGACGGGACGGTGCGCTGCGCCTTCCGCGCCGAGAAGAAGCACATGAACGGCGGCGGCTTCATGCATGGCGGCTGCATGATGACCTTCGCGGACTTCTGCCTGTTCGCCATCGGCTGGAAGGCCCTGAAGGACACCCGCGCCGTGACCGTCAGCCTGAACGGCGAGTTCGTCGGCCCGGCCGCGGTGGGCGACCTGATCGAGGCCACGGGCGAGATCGTCCGTGACGGCGGCTCGCTGCTGTTCGTGCGCGGCGTGCTGTCCACCGGCGGGCGGGCGATGCTGTCCTTCTCGGGCGTGGTGAAAAAGATCCGGTCGCGCTGACCACGCGATCATCCAAGACGGAACGGGAATGTTCGCAAAACTTTCTGACGACCGGAGGCGAGTGCTCCGCTAGAACTGCAACTCGTCCAGTTTCAATCGTCAGTAGGAGCATCTCCCCATGCCCAAGGTTCTCGTTCTCTACTACTCCGCCTATGGCCATATCGAGCAGATGGCCCAAGCCGTCGCCGAGGGCGCGCGCTCGGCCGGCGCGACGGTCGACATCAAGCGCGTGCCCGAACTGGTCCCCGAGGAGGTCGCCAAGAACGCCCACTACAAGCTCGACCAGAAGGCCCCGGTGGCCAAGATCGATGACCTGGCCGAATACGACGCCATCGTCATCGGCGTGGGCACCCGCTTTGGCCGCATGGCCTCGCAGATGTCGAACTTCCTGGATCAGGCCGGCGGCCTGTGGGCCCGTGGCGCGCTGAACGGCAAGGTCGGCTCGGCCTTCACCTCGACCGCCACCCAGCATGGCGGCCAGGAAACGACCCTGATGTCGATGATCACCAACATGCTGCACTTCGGCCTGGTCGTGGTCGGGCTGCCCTACAGCTTCCAGGGTCAGATGAAGCTGGACGAAGTCACCGGCGGCTCGCCGTACGGCGCGACCACCATCGCGGGCGGCGACGGCTCGCGCCAGCCCAGCGCCAACGAGCTGGACGGCGCCCGCTTCCAGGGCCGCCTGGTGGCCGAGACCGCCGCCAAGCTGTTCGGCTAAACCCCAGCCGTCGCCGCTGGCCGGGCCATCATCACGCCCAGCCAGCGGTGGACGTGCTCGAACTCCTCGCCCGGCTTGAACTGCACCATGCGGGCGAAGTCGATGCTGGTCGCGGCCAGGATGTCGGCCATGGTCACCCGCTCCCCGGCGATGAACGCGCTGTTGGACAGTTGACGGTTCAGCATCTTCATCGAGCGCTCGGCCCAGACGCGATTGACTTGCGCCACCTCGGGCGCCTGCTTTTCCAGCGCCGCCAGCGCCGGGTGCGCGTGACGCACCGCCATCATCAGCGGCATGGCCACCATCAGCTCGACCCGCCGCGACCACATCTCGATGACCGCGGTCTCGCGCGGATCGCGGCCGAACATGTTGGGCTCGGGATAGAGGTGCTCCAGGTAACGGCAGATCGCCACCAACTCGGTGATGGTCAGGTCGTCATCGACCTCCAGCGCGGGGACGTTGGCGATGCCGGCGCGGGCCAGATAGTCGGGGGACCGATGCTCGCCCTTGAACAGGTCGACATCGACGATCTGGATGTCCTCGATCCCCTTTTCCGCCATGAACCAGCGGACCCGGCGCGGATTGGGCGCGCGGCGGCTGTCGTAGAGCTTCATTGTTCTTGTCCTCCGGACGCCACCCTTCCACGGGTGACGCGGGGGACGCAAAGCCTCTAGATCGAAAACAGCTCGTTGGGCATGACGCCGACGACGGCGGCGGTCAGGCAGGTCGCCAGGAAGCCGGCCACCAAGGCTTTCCACACCAGGCTGATCACCTCGCCGCGACGCTCCGGCATCAGCACGCCCATGCCCGACACCGTGATGCCGACCGAGCCCACATTGGCGAAGCCGCACAGGGCGTAGGTCAAGATGGTGCGGGTGCGCTCGCTCATCTCGGCCGCCGGGATCGCGCCCAGCTGGATGAAGGCGATGAACTCGGTGAGCATCAGCTTCACGCCCAGCAGGTAGCCGGCCTTGAACGCCTCTTCCCAATGGATGCCCAAGGCCCAGGCCAGGGGCGCGAAGACGACGCTGAGGACGCGCTCGATGGTCACCGGTCCGCCGAACATGTCCGGCAGCGCCCAGCCGAGCAGGCTGTTGGCGATGGCGACGAAGGCCACATAGACGATCAGCACGCCGGAGATGTTCAGCACGACCATCAGGCCGTCCGACACGCCCTTGGAGATGGCGTCGACGGCGGAGTCGTATTTCAGCAGGCTGGTGTAGTCGACCGACACGCCGCCGACGTTCGGCTTTTCCGGGATCATGATGCGGGCCAGCAGCACGCCGGCCGGGGCCGACACCACCGAGGCGGCCAGGACGTGGGCGGCGGCGTTGGGGAGCACGGCCTTCAGCACCGTGGCGTAGGCCACCATGGTCGAGCCGGCGACGGTGGCCAGACCGACCACCATCATCATGAAGAGTTCCGAGCGCGACAGCTTGTCGAGATAGCCGCGGATGATGATCGGCGTCTCGACCATGCCCAGGAAGATGTTGGAAGCCGTCGCCGTCGCTGAGGCGCCGCCCATGCCCATGGTCTTCTCGAACACAAAGCCGAAGCCCCGGATGATCCACTTCAGCACCCGCCAGTGCCACAGCAGCGCCGACAGGGCCGAGATCACCAAGATCACGGGCAGCACCTGGAAGGCGAAGACGAACAGGGCGTTGGGGTTCTCGACCGAATAGGGCTGAGCGCCGCCGGCCATGTAGCCGAAGACGAACTGGGTCCCGGTGGCGGTCGCCGCCGCCAGGCCGTCCACCGCGCCGTTGATCCCATGGATCACCGCGCGGGCGGCAGGCAGGCCGAAGATCAGGGCGACCAGGCCGGCCTGCAGAGCGATCGCGCCCAGCGCCAGGCGCCAGGGAAAGCGCTTCTTGTCTTCCGACAGCGCCCAGCAGATGCCGAGGGTAAGGGCCACGCCGACAAGGCTCTGGGCGTTCTCAGGACGAAACATGGATGGGAAACCGGCCCTTGGGCGGCCGCCCCCTTGGCGCCGCGCAGGCCTTTTGACACCGCCCGAGGCCCGCAATGCAAGGGCGCGCATGTCGCAAGCAAGATTTGCATGACCAATTTGTAAGGCGGACAAGCCCTGCCTTACCCCGATTTAACTTGGTTCCAAGGCCCCTCGCGGACATTGCTGGGTGCAATCTTTGGGGGAGTTGAGCCGGCCCATGTCCCTGGCCCTTGCGACTTTGATTTACGAATGGCGGCGCTATCTGGCGGCCATCATCGCGCTGGCCTTCTCGGGCCTGCTCATCCTGGCTCAGGTCGGGATGTTCATGGGCATGGGCAAGGCGTTCACCGCCAACATCGACCGCGCCCGCGGCGACATCATGGTGCTGGGCCCCAAGGCCGAGAGCCTGATGAACGGCGGCGCGGGCCTGCCCGCCCGCGTCAAGCCGGCCCTTTACACCAACCCCGCCGTCGTCGACGTGGGCGAGGTGATGGTCAATGGCGGCATGTGGCAGAACGACCCCGGACCGGGAAAGAAGCGCAAGCGCGAATTCGCCCAGGCCTACGCGGTCGACACCTGGCCCAACGCCGTCACCCTGCCGGTCGATTTCAACGAGGACCTGCGCGTCGCCCTGCTGGAGCCCTATGGCGTGGCGGTGGACAAGACCGCCCTGGCCCGTCTGGGCGTGAAGCTGGGCGACAAGGGCTCGCTGAACGGCAAGACCGTCCGCGTCGTGGCCGTGCTCGACAACTATCCGAACATGAACGCCCCCATGGTGTTCATGTCCCGCGACACCCTGCGCAAGCTGGGCATGAACGGCCGCGCCGACCGAACGGGGGCCCTGATCGTCCGTATCAAGGACCCGGCCCAGGCCGTGGCCGTCCGTGACCAGCTCAACGCGACCAGCGGCGGCGCCTACCGCGCCTGGACCCGCGCCGAGCTGTCGGAAGCCAACCAGGGCGCCCTGCTGAAGGAACAGATCATCGGCATCATGCTGGTCTTCTCGCTCTTCGTGGGGATGCTGATCGGGGTGGGCATCACCTCGCAGACCCTGCGCGGCGCGATCTTGGCCAACATCAAGGAATTCGCCTCGCTGCGCGCCCTCGGGGTCGGCATGGGGTCTCTGCGCCTCATCGTGCTGGAGCTGTCGTTCTGGGTCGGCGTCGCCGGCCTGGGCGCGACCGGCCTGATGACCGCGGGCATCGCCCTGCTGGCCAGCGCCGGCGGCCTGCCGATGGCCTTCCCGCTGGGCATCGTCACCATGGTCGGGATCTTCCTGGTCACCATCTCGATGCTGTCCGGCCTGATGGCGCTCGGCATCCTCAAGAAAAGCCAACCTGCGGACCTGCTGCGATGAGCGCTTCCAACTACGCGATCAAGGCCACGGGACTGCGCAAGCGGTTCAAGACCGGCCGCACCCACATCGAGGTCCTCAAGGGCGTCAATTTCGACGCGCTGCTGGGGGAGGTGACCATGGTCATGGGCCCGTCGGGCTCGGGCAAGTCCACCCTGGTGGCCAACCTGTCGGGCCTGCTGAAGCCCGACGGCGGCAAGGTCGAGGCCCTGGGCGTCAACATGTGGGGCCCGGCCGAGAAGTGGGTCGAGGAACGCGACGGTCCGACCTCCGGCGCCGCCAAGGGCCTCACCCCCGGCAAGCTGGACAAGTTCCGCCTCGACAACTGCGGCTTCATCTTCCAGGGCTTCAACCTGTTCTCGGCCCTGTCGGCCCTGCAGCAGGTGACCACGGTACTGAAGTACCAGGGCATCGAGCCGGGCGAGGCCCATGCTCGCGCCAAGGAAGCCCTGACCGAGGTGGGCCTGGGTCATCGCCTGAACCAGCGCCCGTCCGAACTGTCGGGCGGCGAGAAGCAGCGGGTGGCCATCGCCCGCGCCCTGGCCAAGCGTCCCCGCCTGCTGTTCGCCGATGAACCGACCTCCGCCCTCGACGGCGAGAACGGCCAGATCGTCACCAAGCTGCTGCAACGGGCGGCCAAGGATCACGGAGCCGCGGTCATCTGCGTCACGCACGACCCGCGCCTGGAAGCCTTCGCCGACCGCGTCATCCACATCGAGGACGGCCTGATCCTGAGCGACAGCCGCCCCTCTTCCGCCGACGCGCCGAAATCCGGCCACGGCGCATCCCTCATCGGAGCCTAAGACCATGCCCGCGTTCTTCCGTCGCCGTTCGTTCTGGCTTGTCACCGCCGCCGTGGTTCTCGTGGGCGGGGGCGGCGCCTTCATGATGGCCAACGCCAACGCCAAGAAGGAAAAGGCCGCCGCCGAAGCCAAGCAGGCTCCGGAAAGCCCCTACGCCGCCATCGCCAACGGCAAGGCGGACGTCGAGGGCGGCATCATCCAGGTGGCCGCCCGCCGCCAGGGCATCGTCAGCGAAGTCCTGGTCCAAGAAGGCGAGCGCGTCTCCAAGGGCCAGATCCTGGCTCGCCAGCAGGACGACAACTCCGTCCTGGCCGTGAACCGCGCCCGCGCCCAGGTCGCCCAGGTCCGCGCCCAGATCGCCCTGCTGGACGTGCAGCTGCGCACCGCCCGCCGCGAGCATCAGCGCCTGCAGAACCTGTCGGCCTCCAACTTCGTCGCCGGCCAGCGCCTCGACACCGCCCGCGACGCCATCGCGTCGGCCGAGGCCAGCCTGTCGGCCCAGCGCGCCAACATCGGCGCCTCGGAAGCGGCGCTGCGCGAAGCCGAGTTCGCCCTTGAGATGACCAACATCCGCGCCCCCGCGGACGGCGTCATCGTCCGCCGCTACGCCAACCCCGGCGCCGGCGCCTCGACCCTGAACGTCACGCCGATGTTCGACCTGGAGCCCAAGGCCCCACGCATCATCCGCGCGGAGATCGCCGAAGCCTCGGTGACCGGCGTCTATGTCGGCCAGCCGGTCGAGATCAGCATGGAGTCGGATCCGAGCAAGGTCTTCACCGGCAAGGTGATCCGCCGCTCGGCCATGTTCGGAGCCCGCAAGCTGCAGTCGGACGATCCGTCCGAGCGCACCGACGAGCGCGTGGTGGAGACGGTGGTCACCGCCGACGGCGCGCCGTTCCTGATCGGCCAGCGCGTGCTGGTGAAGTTCATGAAGCCGGGCAAGGTCGCGGGCGCCAAGCACCCCGCCGCCGCTCCGGCGGAAGATCAAAAGAAGAGCTAGACGCTCCGCCTAACGAGAAGCTCGAACGCCGCCTGGTCCGCCAGGCGGCGTTTTTCTTTGCCCGCGACCGGCTTGACGGCGTTTGCGCCGCGCCGCACAACCCCTGCACAAAACAAGTGTTTGAGAGGAGCGACGGGCATGGCGGACATCCGCTTCGACGGCAAGGTGGCGATCGTGACGGGGGCCGGCGGCGGTCTGGGCCGTCAGCACGCGCTGGAGCTGGCGCGCCGCGGCGCCAAGGTGGTGGTCAATGACCTGGGCGGCTCGATGGACGGCTCGGGCGGCTCCTCCGACGCGGCCAACAAGGTGGTCGAGGAGATCAAGGCGTTCGGCGGCGAAGCCATCGCCAACGGCTCGTCGGTGACCGACGACGCCGGCGTCGCCCTGATGGTCAAGCAGGCCATGGACCAGTGGGGCCGCATCGACATCCTGATCGCCAACGCCGGGGTGCTGCGCGACAAGTCCTTCTCCAAGATGGACATGCCCGACTTCGAGTTCGTGCTGAACGTCCACCTGATGGGCACGGTCAAGCCGGTGAAGGCCGTGTGGGAGATCATGAAGGCCCAGAACTACGGGCGCATCGTGGTCACCACGTCTTCGTCGGGCCTCTATGGCAACTTCGGCCAGTCCAACTACGGCGCGGCCAAGCTGGCCATCGTCGGCTTCATGAACACCATCAAGCTCGAGGGCCAGAAGAACGGCGTACACGTCAACGCCATCAGCCCTGTGGCCGCCACCCGCATGACCGAGGGCCTGATGCCGCCGGAGGTGCTGGAGAAGCTGAAGCCGGAATACGTGACGCCAGGCGTGGTTTACCTGGCGTCGGACGAAGCGCCCACCGGCGCCATCCTGGCCGCCGGCGCGGGCGCCTTCGCCCTGTCGCGCATCTATGAGACCGAGGGCGTCTATCTGGGCGAAGGCGGTCTGTCGGCCGAGGAAGTCCGCGACAACTGGGGCCAGATCAGCGACGACGCCGGACAGAAAGCCTATTTCGCCGGCGGCGAACAAGGCCAGAAATTCTTCCGCAAGATGGCCGGCGGCTGAGCACAAAGAACCTCGACCTTGACGATCGAGGGTTTTTGACTCCAACGCATTTGTGACGTTTAGGCAACGCTCCGTTGGTCACTCGACGGAGCGTTTCTTTCAAACGCAACAGTGCGCACCAACATACGTTAGAGGCCCGTCCCCGCCGTCTCCCCCACGGCCGTTTCAAGGTTCTCTTACGATGTCCTCCCCCAAGCTTATCCTCGCGCTCGGCGTCGCCAGCGCGGCCCTCGTCGCCGCCAGCCAGGCTTCGGCCGCGGGCTTCTATCTGCAGGAACAATCGGTGCGCGGCACCGGCCGCGCCTATTCGGGCGAAGTCGCCGACCGCGGCGCCGCCAGCCTATGGTGGAACCCGGCCGCCATCGCCGGCATCCAGAACAACGAAGTCTATGGCGGCATGAGCCTGGTCATGGTCGACTCCGAAGTGTCGAACACCGGCTCGACCATCGACCGCGTCGCGCCGGGCGTGCCGGTCCTGCCCGTCGGCGGCGACCAGCGCGCCTATGACCCGATCAAGGGCGGCATCGTGCCGAACCTGTCGGGCGCCTTCCGCGTCACCGACCGTCTGGCCGTGGGCGTGTCGACCTACGCGCCGTACAACTTCACCACCGCCTATTCGGGCGACAGCTTCACCCGCTACGATGCGCTGAAGTCGCGCCTGATGACCGCCAACATCCAGGGCACGGCCGCCTATCGCGTCACCGACTGGCTGGACGTTGGCGTGGGCGTCAACGCCATCTACGCCGACGCGACCCTGACCTCGGCCTATCCGAACGTATCGCCCCTGCAGCCCGACGGCCGCTCGGAGCTGACCGGCGACGGCTGGGACTTCGGCTGGAACGCCGGTGTGCAGTTGCACCCGACCAACACCCTGACCATCGGCGCTTCCTACCGTTCGGAAGTGAAGCACACCCTGGACGGCTCGGTGGTCGTCAGCGGCCTGCTGGCCCCGGCCGCGGCCGCCAACATGGACGTGGCCGGCAAGGCCAAGATCACCACCCCTTGGATCGCCACCCTCGGCGCCCGCTGGGCGGTGACCGACAAGCTGACCCTGAACGCCCAGGCCCAGCGCATCGGCTGGGGCGAGTTCGACGCCATCCGCGTCAGCTACGCCGGCGGCGGCTTTGAGTCCGACCAGAACTACAAGGACGTCACCAGCGGCGGCGTCGGCTTCGACTATGCGGTCAACGAGAAGCTGACCGTCCGCGCCGGCGTGCAGTACGACCCGACCCCGACCCCGGACATCGGGCGCACCGCCCGCGTGCCGGACGGCGACCGCTGGCTGTACGGCGCGGGCGCGACCATCAACCTGAAGCCCAACCTGGCCCTGGACGTCGCCGGCGCCTACATCGCGTTCGACGAAGCCGAGATCGTCCGTGACGACGTGATCTTCGGCGGCACCCCGCTGGCCACCCCTGTCGCCCTGCGCGGCAAGGCCGAGGGCAGCGGCGTGATCATGGCCGCCGGCATGCGCTGGACGTTCTAAGCCTCCAGCGACTTCGCCAAGGTTTGCGCCGCCGTCAGGAACACCCTGGCGGCGGCGCTTTCGTGATCACCCGCCGTCAGCGGGACCCCGACGTCGCCGGCTTCGCGCAAGGCGATCTCGATCGGGATCTGTCCCAGCAGCGGCACGCCCAGACGGTCGGCCTCGGCCTGGCCGCCGCCGGTTCCGAAGATGGGGATCGGGGCGCCGGTGGACGGATCGGCGAAGAAGGCCATGTTCTCGACCACGCCCAGGATCGGGGTCGCCGTCTTGCGGAACATCTCGGCGGCGCGGCGCGCGTCGATCAGGGCGATCTCCTGCGGGGTCGAGACGATCACCACCCCGTCGATCGACAGTTTCTGGATCAGGGTCAGCTGGATGTCGCCCGTGCCCGGCGGCAGATCGACCACCAGCACATCGAGAGGCTCATCCTCCGAGCCCCAGGCCACGTCCTGGATCATCTGCCGCACGGCGGACGAGGCCATGGGCCCGCGCCAGATCATCGCCTGGCCCGGATCGACCATGAAGCCGATGGACATCAGCTTCACCCCGTGGGCCTGCAGCGGCTGCAGCTTCTTGTCGACGAACACCGGCTCGCCGTCGACGCCCATCATGGTCGGGGCGGACGGGCCATAGACGTCGGCGTCCAGCAGGCCGGTGCGCAGCCCCAGCTTGGCGAACGCGCAGGCCAGGTTCACCGACACGGTGGACTTGCCCACCCCGCCCTTGCCGCTGGCCACGGCGATCACGTGGCGCACATGGGCGGGTTTCTCGGCGGACGGCGGCGGGGCGGCCTGGGCCTGCGGATCGGCGGCGACGCGGGCCGCGCCCTTGCGCACCCGTTCGGTCTCGCCGCTGGCGGCGGCGGTCAGGACGACCTGCGCCTTCTCCACCCCCGGCAGGCCGGCGAGCAGCGCCTCGGCCGCCTCGCGCACAGGCGCATAGGCGGCGGCGTCGGCGGCGGCGACCTCCAGCACAAAGCCCGCCCGGCCGTCGCGGACCACCAGTCCCTGCACCCGCCCGGCGTCAGCCAGGCCGCGGCCCGTCTTGGGATCCAGGATCCCGTTCAGCGCGGCGAACGCTGTATCGCGAGTGGTGGTTTGAGAGTGATCCATACCTGATCAGCTTGCTTTGCGGCGTTGGGGGTCTCATATCCGCAGGACAGCGCCGGTTTACAAGCCCGTCCGCGGGCTCGCCAGCGGCCGCGCCGATTAACGAAAGAGACGACGCGACCTTATGCCTTGGAACGACAATTCGAGTTCGGGATCCGGAAATTCCGGTTCCGGCAAGCCAGGTCCCTGGGGCTCGCCCCCGCCTGAAGACGGCAAGGACGCCCGCGAGGACAAGGCCCAGCGCCCCTCCGGCGGACGCGGCGGCGGCCCTCGCGGCCCGCGCAAGCCGCCCTCGCCCGGGCCGGACCTGAATGACACGCTCGATCGGCTGAACGCCCGCCTGCGGGAGTTCTTCACCGACGGCCAAGGCAATGTCCGCCCCCGCGCGGTCGGCACGGTGATCGCCGGCGCCGCGGCCCTGTACCTGGCCACCGGCGTCTATTTCGTCCAGCCGGACGAGCAGGCGGTGGTCACCACCTTCGGCGCCTATTCGCGCACCACCGGTTCGGGCGCGGGCTATCACCTGCCCTGGCCGGTCGAAGCGGTGGAGAAGGTGTCGGTCACGACCCTGAACCGCATCGACGTGGGCGGCATGGACGGCGCCGACGTGCCGGAAGAAAGCCTGATGCTGACCGGCGATGAGAACATCATCGACCTGGACTTCTCGGTTCAGTGGCGCGTCAACGACGCGTCCAAGTACCTGTTCAACGTCCGCGACCCGGACGCCACGGTCAAAGCCGTGGCCGAAAGCGCCATGCGCGAGGTCGTCGGCCGCACGCCCCTGCAGCCCGTCCTGACCACCGCGCGCGGCCAGGTCCAGGAACAGGTCGCCCAGCTGATGCAGTCGGTCCTCGACCGCTATGACGCCGGGGTGTTCATCGACGGCGTGCAGATCCGCAACGCCAACCCGCCGACCGACGTCATCGACGCCTTCCGCGACGTGGCCGCCGCCGGCCAGAACGCCGAGTCCGCCGCCAATGTCGCCCGTGGTGAAGCCGCCAAGGTCGTCCAGGCCGCCATCGGCTATCGCGAGCAGGTCGTGCGTGAAGCCGCCGGTGAGGCCGCCCGCTTCAACCAGGTGTACGAACAGTACCGCCTGGCGCCGGGCGTGACGCGCGAGCGTCTCTACATCGAGACGATGCAGCGCGTGCTGGCCAATTCCAACAAGGTGATCCTGGACACCAAGGGCAGCGGCCCGGTGGTCCTGCCGCCTGACGTCTTCCGTCCCAAGGCCAGCGCGCCGCCGGCGCCGACCGCGAGGAGCGGCCAATGAACCGCAATCTCTTCGCCGTCACCGCCGTCGTCGTGGTCGCCCTGATCGTGCTGGGCAACAGCATCTTCCAGATCGACCAGCGCCAGCAGGCCCTTGTCATCCGCTTCGGCGAGCCGGTCCGCGTGGTCACCACGCCGGGCCTGAAGCTGAAAGCTCCGTTCCTCGAGAACGTCGTCATGTTCGACAAGCGCAACCTGTCGCTGGACGCCGAGCAAGGCGAGGTCATCACCGCCGACCAGGAGCGCCTGGTGGTGGACGCCTACATCCGCTACCGCATCAACGATCCGCTGCAGTTCTACCGCACCCTGCGGGACGAACGCGTGGCCGCCGACCGGCTGGAACGCCTGGTCAACGCCACCCTGCGCCAGACCCTGGGCTCGGCCACGTCGGAAGACGTGATCTCGCGCCGTCGTCCGGAGCTGACCCGCGTGACCCGCGACATCGTCATCCGCCGCGCCGCCGCCTCGAAGCTGGGCCTGGAAGTGGTCGATGTCCGCATCAAGCGCGCCGACCTGCCGGAAGCCAACCAGAAGGCGGTCTATGAGCGCATGCAGACCGCCCGCCAGCAGGAGGCGGCCCAGATCCGCGCCGTCGGCGAGCAGCAGAAGCGCGAGATCATCGCCACCGCCACCGAGGAATCCGAAAAGATCCGCGGTGAGGGCGACGCCCGCCGCGCCCAACTGTTCGCTTCCAGCTTCGGCCGGGACGCCAGCTTCGCGGCCTTCTACCGCTCGATGCAGGCCTATGAGGCGTCGCTGGCCAACGGCGACGCGACCCTGGTCCTGTCGCCCGACAGCGCCTTCTTCAAGTACTTCGAGCGCGGGCCTAGCGCCCAGTAACCCGTCGTCCCGCCGCCTGGCCTAGAGCCCGGCGGCGGGATGCGCCGCACGACCAGGGGCGCCGATGCAGAGTACTCGCCGTCACCTGCGGCCCGCCCTTCTGGGCCTGGCCATCAGCCTTGGAGCCGCCGTAGCGGCCCAGGCCCAGCCGCTTCTCCAATCCTTGGTCCCGCAAGCCGGCCGGCAGGCGCCCGGCTGCGCGATCGGCGTCTCCAACCATGGCGTCGAGCATTTCGCCGCCTATGGTGCGGCGGACCTGGAACAGGCGTCGGCCATCTCCACCGACACGGTGTTTCACGCCGCCTCGATCGCCAAGCAGTTCACCGCCTACGCGGTCGGCCTGCTGGCGGCGGAGGGCAAGCTTCGTCTCGACGACGACATCCGCAAATACCTGCCGAACATGCCCCGCTATGGCGATCCGATCCGGGTGCGCGACCTGGTCCACCACACCAGCGGCCTGCGCGATCAGGGGGCGTTGCTGCACCTGTCAGGCTGGCGCGCGCAGGATCGCGTCACGCGGCAGGACGCCCTGTCGGTCATCGCCCGGCAGAAGGGCCTGAACTTCCGCCCCGGCGCCCAGGACCTCTACAACAACAGCGGCTACACCCTGCTGGCCGAGATCGTCCGCAAGGCCTCCGGCCAGCCGCTCGACGCCTTCGCCCAGGCGCGGATCTTCACCCCGCTGGGCATGACATCGACGCGCTTTTACGAGGACCAGGACGTCGTCGTTCCCGCCCGCGCCCACGCCTATCGCTGGACCGGCGCGCAATGGGAAGGCGCCCAGCCGCCGCTGGAGGTCTATGGCGCCAGCAACCTGCTGACGACGGTGAAGGACCTGCTGGTCTGGCAGCGGTTCCTCCTCAATCCGCCGGCCGACCGCAAGGCGACCGTGGACTGGATGCGCACCTCCGGCCGCCTGACGGACGGGACGCCCATCGGCTATGGCGGCGGCCTCTATATCGGCGAGTACGGCGGTCGCCGGACCGTCGGCCACGACGGCCTGGACGGCGGCTTCCGCGCCCAGACCCTGGCCTTCTCGGGCGAAGACCTGGCTGTGGCCGTCCTGTGCAATCACGCCGACGCCCGCGACCTATATCTGGCGCGCGGCGCCGCCGACCTGACCGTGCCGAGCACCGCTCCGAACGCCGCGGCGACGGCGGCCGATGTCGGGCGGCAAGACCTGGCCGGCGCCTGGCGCAGCCCCGAGACCGGCATGGTGATGCGCCTGGAATGGCGCGGCGGACGCCTCGATGTGCCCGCCGAGCGCTGGCGGTTCGATCCGCAGGGCGGCGATCAGCCCCCGCGCCTGCACGTCCTCTATGACCCCCTGCCCGCGCGGATCTACGAGAAGGTGACCGCCGCCGCGCCCATGGACCTGAAGCCCTATGTCGGGCGCTATCGCAGCGACGAGCTGGCGACCACCTACGAGGTGGCCATCCAGGACGGACACCTGACGATCGCCTGGCCGCGCATGGCGCCCATGCCTCTGGAGGCGGTCGGCGGGGATTACTTCGTCGGGCAGGAACTGGGCGGGCTGGCCTTCAGGCGAAACGGATCCGGCCGCATCGACGGGCTGGAACTGAGCCAGCGCCGCGTCTGGCGCCTGCGCGCCGAACGCCTCGACTAGGCGGCGCGCTTCAGCAGGTCGAGCACGTGGTGCAGGCTGTCGGCGATGTGGATGCACTTGGAGCGTGCGTCCTCGCTGGCGTCCAGCAGGTCGGGCACCATCACGGTCATCATCCCCGCCCCGTGCGCTGCGGTGACCCCGGCGTGGGAATCCTCCAACGCCAGGCAGTGCAGCGGGTCGACGCCCAGCCGGGCGGCGGCGGTCAGGTACGGCTCCGGGTGCGGCTTCTTGTTGGTGACTTCCGGCCCGGTCACCGCGGCGTGGAAGCGGTCACGCACGCCCAGGCGGCCAAGATAGCGCTCGACCTGGGTCGGCCCGTTGGAGGTGGCGATGGCGCGGGGCAGGTTCAGGTGATCCAGGTGGTCGAGCAGCTCGATCACCCCGGCCTTCAGCTGCAGCTGCACCTGAAGCATCTCCTCGATCTCGCTCCAGGCCCGCGCCCAGAAGGCGTCGGTGGCGAAGCTCTTGCCGTACCGGTCGATCAGGATTTCGGTGCACACCGCGTGGGTGTGGCCGATCATCGAGCAATAAACCTCTCGCCCGAGATCGACGCCAAACTCCCGGCCGATTGTCTCCATGCCGGCGGCATAGACCGTCTCGGTGTCGACCAGCAGGCCGTCCATGTCGAACACGACGGCTTCGATGCGGCGGGGGAAGGGCATCAGGCGGCGAACTCCTCGGCGCGGTAGCCCTGGAAGTAGAGCATGGCGGTCAGGTCGGCGTGGTCCACGCGGGCGTCGGCCTGGGCGGCGACCACCGGCTTGGCGCGATAGGCGACGCCTAGACCCGCGGCCTCGATCATGGCCAGATCGTTTGCCCCGTCGCCGATGGCGAGGGCGGCTTCCGGGGTCAGACCGAGGGCGGCGGCTTCCTCCTGGAGAGCGGCCAGCTTGGCCTCGCGTCCCAGGATCGGCTCGCCCACCAGACCGGACAGGGCGTCGCCCTCTTCCAGCAGGGTGTTGGCCCGGTTGTCGTGGAAGCCGGCGGCGACGGCCACCCGACTGGTGAAGAAGGTGAAGCCGCCGGACACCAGCACGCAGCGCGCGCCGTGGGCGGCCATGGTCTTGACCAGCACCTCGGCGCCGGGGTTCAGCCGCACCCGCTCGTCGTAGCAGGTCTGCAGCGCCGCACGATTCAGACCCTTCAGCCGGCCGACCCGCTCGCGCAGAGCGCCCTCAAAGGCCAGCTCGCCGCGCATGGCGCGCTCGGTGATCTCAGCGATCTCGGCCTTCACGCCGGCATAGTCGGCCAGCTCATCGATGCACTCGCAGCCGATGATGGTCGAGTCCATGTCCGCCACCAGCAGGCGCTTGCGGCGCCCTTCGGTCGGCTGGACGCAGACATCCACCGGCAGGCTGGCCAGGGCCGCCTCGGCGGCGGCGCGAACCTCGGCGCGGTCGCCGTCGGCCGTCAGGTCGAAGGCCTGCGCCCCCAGCTTCGCGGCCTGGTCCGTGCGGGCGACGCCGCGCAAGACGTCGAGACCCGCCGCGAGCGCGGAGGGATCGGAGCTGACGATGGTGAGGCTGAGCATGACGCGGCGGCTATTGGACCTTGGGGGCCGCGTCAAGCGGTCAGTCGGCGGGTGCGGCCATCTGCAGGCAACGGCTGGTCAGCGCCATGCCCCGCTGCTTGAACTCCTCGCCGCCCGGACGCACGCCGCTGAAGGCGGTCATCATGCTGGCGACCCCGGCCTGATAGACGGCCGACGGCGTCTTGCCCTCCGCCGCGCCCTCGGCCATGGCCTGGTCGAACAGGGTCTTGCCGCCATGCGCCGCCATGCGGAAGAAGGCCTGTCCCATCTCGGCGCTTGAAGTGCGGCCCAGGATCTGCGGATGGCGGGTCGCGATCTCGTTGAACACCATCAGCAGCACGCCGCAGCCCGCCTTGTCGGTCGTTCCCGCCACGGCCGCCGCCGCGCTCGCGGGGGCCGGTTGGGCGATGGTGGTCGCCGGCGCCGCGAGGGCCGGCGCGGTGGAAGCGAGCAGGAGCGTTGCGGCGACGGCGGCGATACGCGACATGATCTTTATCTGAACCTCTGGAGCTTCACGGGCGGCGGCGTCACCGCCCGGGATTTACGACCCGAATGATCACACTCATCGCCGGCCCGACCGCAAGCGGCAAGTCCGCCCTGGCCCTGAAGCTGGCGGCGGAGACCGGCGCGGAGATCGTCAACGCCGACTCCATGCAAATCTATGACGGCCTGCGCGTTCTGACCGCCGGTCCGCCGCCGCAGGAGACCGCCCAGGCGCCGCATCACCTCTTCGGGGTCGTGGACGCCGCCCAGGCCTGGTCCGTCGGCCGGTGGCTGGAGGCGGCGCTGGAGGCGCTGGACGGGATCAAGGCCCGTGGACGTCCGACCGTGGTCGTCGGCGGCACCGGCCTCTATTTGCGCGCCCTGACCCAGGGCCTTGCCGATGTGCCCCCCGTGCCGGCCGCCGCCCGCGACGAGGCCGGCGCGCGGTTCGACGCGGTGGGCGAGGCCGCCTTCCGCGAAGCCCTGCGCCCCCTCGACCCGCAGGCCGAGGCCCGCATCGAGTTCGGGCGATCGCCAGCGGCTGGTCCGCGCCTACGCCGTGGCGACCGTCACCGGCCGCGCCCTGTCCGCCTGGCAAGCCGACACCGCCCCTCCCATCCTCGCTGACGCCTGGCGGGGCGTGGTGCTGGAGCCGGATCGCGAGGCGCTCTACGACCGCTGCGACCTGCGGCTGGGCAAGATGCTGGACGACGGCGCCCTGGATGAAGTGCGCGCCATGGAGGCCCGGGGGCTGGATCCTGCGCTGCCGGCCCTCAAGGCGTTCGGCTATCGCGAGCTCGCCGCCCATGTGCGGGGAGAAATTTCCCTCTCCGACGCCCTGGCCGCCGCGCGCATGGAGACCCGGCGATACGCCAAGCGGCAGTTGACCTGGTTCCGCAACCAGACCCCCGACTGGACGCGCATCGAGGCCGTCATACAAAACGACCAATGGGGGCAGTTTATTGCGCGCATGGGCGCTTGACGCCCATTAAAGGGCATGGCATTTCTCGGTCGTGGATTTGGAGCAACAACTCGTGCGCGACCTGAAGATCGTACTTACAAGGCGACCGACGTCGGCGTGACCCCTCAAAAGGTCGCGGCGGAGTTAGGTCGCGCGCACCAGGGCCCTTCGGGGCCTTTTTCTTTTTCCAATCCCCCAACTTAAGTTTTACCCGGACCGCCCCGATGACCGCCCAGACCCTGCAAGCCGCCAAACCGGCCGCCCCGACCGACCGCTCCATGACCGGCGCCGAGATCGTGGTCCGCGCCCTGGTCGATCAGGGGGTGACGACACTGTTCGGCTATCCGGGCGGCGCTGTCCTGCCGATCTACGACGCGCTGTTCCATGAATCGCGCCTGCAGCACGTCCTGGTCCGCCACGAACAGGGCGCGACCCACGCCGCCGAGGGCTATGCCCGCTCGTCGGGCAAGCCGGGCGTCTGCCTGGTCACCTCGGGCCCCGGCGCGACCAACGCGGTCACCGGCATCTTGGACGCCCTGATGGACTCCATCCCGATGGTGGTCATCACCGGCCAGGTCCCGACGCACCTGATCGGCACCGACGCCTTCCAGGAAGCCGACACCGTCGGCATCACGCGCTCGATCACCAAGCACAACTATCTGGTCAAGAACGCGGCCGAGCTGCCGCGCGTGATCCACGAGGCCTTCACCATCGCCACCACGGGCCGGCCGGGGCCGGTGCTGATCGACATCCCCAAGGACGTCCAGTTCGCGCGCGCCGACTATTACGGCCCCGACGAGGTCGAGCCCGTCCACGGCTATGAGCCGCGCGTCCGCGCCGACGCCGGCCGCATCGCCGAAGCCGTCCGCATGATCGCCGGCGCCCGCCGCCCGATCCTCTATACCGGCGGCGGCGTCATCAATTCCGGCCCCGAGGCCAGCGCCCTGCTGCGCGAGTTCGCGGCCATCACCGGCGCGCCGGTCACCTCGACCCTGATGGGCCTGGGCGCGTTCCCGGCGTCCGACCCGGCCTGGCTGGGCATGGTCGGCATGCATGGCACGTTCGAGTCCAACAACGCCATGCACGACTGCGATGTCATGGTCTGCGTCGGCGCGCGCTTCGACGACCGGGTCACCGGGCGGCTGGACGCCTTCTCGCCGGGCTCCAAGAAGATCCACATCGATATCGACCCGTCCTCGATCAACAAGAACGTCCGCGTCGATATCCCGGTCATCGGCGACTGCGGCGCGGTGCTGCAGGACATGATCGCCGCTTGGAAGGCCGGCGGCTATGAGGCCAATCGCGGCCCGCTGGACGACTGGTGGCGCCAGATCGACGGCTGGCGCGCCCGCCAGTGCCTGCGCTACCGCGCGTCCGAGACCACCATCAAGCCGCAGCAGGCCGTCGAGCGCCTGTACGAGCTGACCAAGGGCCGCAACGTCCGCATCACCACCGAGGTCGGCCAGCACCAGATGTGGGCCGCCCAGTACTTCCGCTTCCAGGAGCCGAACCGCTGGATGACCTCCGGCGGCGCCGGGACCATGGGCTATGGCCTGCCCGCCGCCATCGGCGTGCAGATGGCCTTCCCCGACGACCTGGTCATCGACATCGCGGGCGAAGCCTCGATCCAGATGTGCATCCAGGAGATGTCGACGGCGATCCAGTACGGCACGCCGGTGAAGATCTTCGTCCTGAACAACGAATGGATGGGCATGGTCCGCCAGTGGCAGCAACTGCTGCACGGCGAGCGCTACAGCCACTCCTATTCCGACAGCCTGCCCGATTTCGTGAAGCTGGCGGAGGCCTATGGCGCGACCGGCATCCGGGTCGACGATCCGGCCGAACTGGACGCCGCCATCCAGCGCATGATCGACACCCCCGGCCCGGTGATCGTCGATTGCCGCGTCGAGAAGCACGAGAACTGCCTGCCCATGATCCCCTCGGGCAAGGCGCACAACGAAATGATCCTGCCCGACGACGCCGACCTCGACATCACCAAGGTGATCGACGAAGCCGGCCGACGTCTGGTTTAAGAGGCGTCATGCCCAGCGACCTTACGCCCGCCTCCGCCTATGACCTCGTGACCAGCGACGCGTCCGAATACACCGCGACCTTCGCCCTGCTCGTCGATAACGAGCCGGGGGTGCTGCATCGCGTGGTCGGCCTGTTCGCCGCCCGGGGCTACAACATCGAAAGCCTCACCGTCGCCGAGACGGACCGCAAGGCGCACACCAGCCGGATCACCGTGGTGACCCGCGGCACGCGCCATGTGATCGAGCAGATCGAGCAGCAGCTGAAGAAGGTCGTCGCCGTGCGCCGCGTCCATGACGTGACCCGCGACCCCAACGGCGTCGAACGCGAGCTCGCTCTGGTCAAGGTGCGCGGCGTCGGGCCGGAGCGGGTCGAGGCGCTGCGCGTCTCCGACATCTTCCGCGCCAAGGTGATCGACACCACCGCCAAGTCCTTCGTCTTCGAACTGACCGGCGCCCCGACCAAGATCGACAGCTTCGTGGAACTCATGCGCCCCCTCGGCCTTGTGGAGCTGTCCCGCACAGGCGTCCTCTCCATCGAGCGCGGCGCCGAGGGGATGTAGGCCCAGGAGCGCGCCATGAGCCTGATCGCAGCCGCCCTCGCGCTTGCGCTCCAGGCTCAGGCCGCGCCGAATCCGAACGATTGGTGGGACGCCAAGATCCAGCGCCCCGCTCCCGAACTTGAGCCCCTTGCCGGCCGGCGGCTGGAGGGTGGAGAAAACCTACCCACGGTCCAGAACGGCGTAGATCCGCTGCTCTATCGCCTTTGGGGCCTGCAGCCGCTCGAGAACCAGATTCTCGAGCCGGGCGAGGTCATCATCGAATTCTGGCGGCGACCGGCTCTGCGCGTAAGACAGGTGGTGGCCCGCATCACCGTTCGCCGCGACGGAAAGGCCTTTATTCAGGCGCGCGCCGGCCTGGGGTGCTGCGCGCCGGAGATCGCACGGCGGGTGGACATCAACGCCAGACTTCCCTCCTCCGAACCGTTCCGGGAGCTCGCCACGCTCCCCACTTGGGATACGCCCTCACGCGTCGCGGTCCTGGACGGCAAGGGTTCGATCGCCAGCCTTTGCCTCGATGGTGTTTCGTGGGACGTCACCCTGCTGACCCATGAGCGCTCGCGCCACCTGCGACGCGCCTGCGACGGGGCTGAGATCGGCCAGATCGTCGGCATCCTGACTCCCCTGCTCGCGGCGGTCCGTGGCCGCGATCCACGCATAGACGTGCTGCTCCCGCGAGGGGTGGACCTTGAAGCGGATCGCCGCGCCTACGAGGCGCATATCGCCGCTGGCGGGCGACTGGAGGGCTTCAAAGTTCCGTAGGGGGTGCAATTCTCGGCGGCGCGTCCTATATTGGAAGGGTCCGGGTTCGCCCGGACTATGGAGATAAACGCGCACGTAATAAGCGGACTGGACCCGGGTGCGATTCCCGGCGGCTCCACCAAAACCTTCCGGAGTTATCGCCGGATTGATGCGGGGCCGATCAGCATCGACAGACGTGTAAAAGTGTCTGCCTTCTCTCGGTATGGTTCCGCCGCATCGGGCCATTTTCTAAATGCGAACGATAACTTCGCTGAAGAAGTCCGCCTGGCTGCGTAAGCGCTAGGTTGATTTCGACCTTAAAGTCCTAGGGGTTCAGATCCTTAGGCGGGGCTCGGGGAGGGCCTGCCAACAGAACCTCCCCACTCATCTTTTCCCCACGATTCCGGAAACTTGCCGCTCGCTCGCCGCTTTTGTGAAAGCGGCCTTGCGCGACCTTGCCGACGCGCTAGTTTCGCCGCTGCTTTCAACTTCTGTTCGTGATTTGAGAATGGCCCAGGAAAAGCCGCCCGAAGACCTCATGCATTATGAGGCCATGGCCCAGGAAGCGCTTCGTGGCGTCATCCGCAGCGCCATGGAGCGCGCCGCCCATCCCAGCGGCCTGCCGGGCAATCACCACTTCTACATCACCTTCAAGAGCCGGGCTCCCGGCGTCGAAGGCCCGGCCGACCTGCTCGGCAAGTACCCGGACGAGATGACCATCGTCCTGCAGCATCAGTACTGGGACCTGGACGTCACGCCCGAGCAGTTCTCGGTGACGCTGAAGTTCGGCGGCCAGCCCAAGAACCTGGTCATCCCTTATGCGGCGGTGACCCGCTTCTATGATCCCAGCGTGCAGTTCGTCCTGCAGTTCGAGGTCGAGGACGTCGCCGACGAGCCGTCGCCCGATCCTGCCCCGCCGCCCCGCGCCGGCGGCGATGACGACGGCCCCAAGGTCGTCTCCCTGGACCAGTTCCGAAAGAAGTGAGCGACGTCGCCTCGGATACGCCTGAAAGCCTGACCGACGAGGCGATCCTCGAGCGGTTCGAGCGCTCGACCAACCAGCCTTCGGGCTCGCGGACGGTCGGCTTCAAGCTTGTCCGGGTCAGCCAGGCCGACCGCGAGGTCGAGGTGACCTTCGACGCACGCGCCGATCTGCTATCCAATCCCATGGGGCAGGTCCAGGGCGGCTACGTCTGCGTGATGCTGGACGAGTGCATGTCGGTGGCCTGCCTGGTCACCTCGGGCATGACCTGCGTCGCCCCCACCCTTGAGATGAAGACCAGCTTCCTGCGCCCCGCCATGCCGGGCCAGCTGCGCGGGATCGGCCGGGTGGTCAAATGGGGCAAGACCATCGCCTTCACCGAGGGCGAGCTGTTCGACGCCGAGGGCCGGCTGGTGGCCAAGGCGACCGGGACGGCCATGCCCACCCCCTTCTCCAAGTTCAGGAAGTAGCTCATGCGGGGTCTGGCGGGTGTCGTTTTGGCGTTCGCACTGGCCCTGCCCAGCCTCGTCCTTGCTGCGAGCCCCTTCGCTGACTGGGCCGTGGTGGTGGTCGCCGCCGACAACCAGGCTCACGGCGGCGGCGTGACGGAAGCTTTCGACAACGCCCGCCGCGATGTCAGCACCCAACTGGCGACCATGGGCTTCTCCCCCAGCAACATCAGCCAGTTCTCGGTGCAGCCGGAAAAGTACGCCTCGCGCCCCAAGAAGACCGACCTGCGCGGCGTCTATGAGCAACTCAAGGCCACCAGCGGCACGGCCAAGGCCGGCTGCCTGCTCTATTTCACCTCCCACGGCGAGCCGCGCGGCATCACCTTTGGCGAGGGGCGGCTATCCCCCGCCCTGCTGGCGGCGATGATTGAAGGGGCCTGCCCGGGCCGGCCGGTGATCGCGGTGATCTCGGCCTGCTTCTCGGGCGTCTTCGTCGATCCGTTGGCGGGGCCGCAGCGCATGGTGATGACCGCCGCCCGCCCCGACCGCTCATCCTTCGGCTGCGGGGAGAGCGACAGGTACCCCTATTTCGACGAGTGCTTCCTGCGCACCACCGCGACGGCGCGTGATTTCATGGCCCTGGCCAGCGGCACCAAGGCCTGCGTCTCGGCCAAGGAGATCGAGACCAAGGCCGAGCCGCCGTCCGAGCCCCAGGTCTGGATCGGCGGCGGCCTGCGGCCGATCCTGCCGCTCTACGCCTTCGCCCGGCCGCCCACGCCCTAGGGCTTCTTCTTTAGGGTCATCTCGAAGATCGGGGTCCAGGTCTGGCCGTCGGGACTGTAGCGGCCCGCCTCATGCCAGGTATCGGCGGTGAACTGCGTGACGTACTCCACCTTGCCGCCGTTCCCGACCGTCATGCCCCAGGTGAACTTGCCGGGCTCCACCGTCATCGGGTGGTCGCCGTACATGCCGGTCGAGAGGTTGGTGCGGAAGCGATAGGCCTTGTCGCGCGGCGACCAGACGATCACCCCCATGGCGTCATGCACGACGGGATTGGGCGCGACCTTGCTCTTGTGCAGCCCCTCGACCAGCAGGGCCGCCCCGCCGACGCGCTCGCTGACGATCTCCTCGGAGAGGAAGGTCTGGCGGCCCGCCGCCGGCGTGCTCATCCACCCCTCGCCCTGCCAGCGCCCGACCAGCGGCTTCAGCGGCGCCATGGCCTCCTTCGGCGTCGCCGGCTCGGCGGCCTGCGCCGCCGTGGCGGCGAACAATGAAAAGGCGACGGCGATCACTTGACGCATGACTATTCCCCCCGGTTCAGGCGACCCGCCCATGGCGAGCGCATCCAACTCTTCGCACCATCCTAGCGCATCTACGCACTCATTGCGGTTTCCCGCTCCGGCGCCGCTACCCTTCACCGCCGAGTGTGCCTATCAAGGGGACAGATCAGCAGTGAATCAATACGAGGTCGAGCGGGTGTCCGTGCGCATGAACGCCAAGGTTTTCCTCGCCGCCGCCATTGGCGCGCTCGGCTTCGCGTCGATTTCCCAGGCCCAGGTCGAGCCCTCGGCGCCAGCCGCCCCCGCGCCCCGCCCGGCCCCCACCGTGACCCGTCCCGCGACGCCGGCGACTCCGGCGCCCCCCGCTGCGTCCGCCCTGAACCCCATCCAGCTGGAGGCCTATGTGGATGGCGTCGTCGGCCGGGCCATGGCCGACGACCACATCGCCGGGGTGACCGTCTCGGTCGTCCAGGGGGGCCAGGTCGTCCTGAAGAAGGGCTACGGCGTCTCGAACCTGGAGCAGGGAAAGGCGGTCGATCCGGACCGCACGCTGTTTCGCATCGGCTCCATCTCCAAGACCTTCACCTGGATCGCCCTGATGAAGGAGGTCGAGGCCGGCCGCATGCGTCTGGACGCGCCGCTGAACCTCTACCTGCCCGAGCGCCTGCACATCCGCGACCAGGGCTTCAAGCAGCAGGTCCTGCTGCGTCACGCCATGAACCACACCGCCGGGTTCGAGGATCGCGCCATGGGCCAGCTGTTCGAGCGCGACGCCAACCGCGTCCGCCCGCTGGAGCTCTACCTGCAGAAGGAACGCGTCCGCCGCGTGCGCGAGCCGGGCATGGTGCCCTCCTATTCCAACTATGCCGTCGGCCTGGCCGGCGAGGCGGTGTCCAACGTCGTCGGCAAGCCGTTCGAGCAACTGACCGAAGAGCAGATCTTCCGTCCTCTGGGCATGTGGCGCACGACCTTCCGCGAAGTTCGCGACGTGCGCGACGGCCTGCCCCTGCCGATGCCGGCGGAGCTGGCGGCCGACGCCTCGCAAGGCTTCCGCTGGGCCGGCGGCGGCTATCAGGCCCGCCCCTACGAGTTCATCGGCCAGATCGCCCCGGCGGGCGCCGCTTCTTCCACGGCGGGCGACATGGCCAGGTACATGCTGGTCCTGCTGAACAACGGCTCGCTCGGCGCCGACCGCGCCCCGCTTTACAGCCCGCGCACGGCCGCAGGCTTCGCGGGCCAGAGCTGGCGCCCCGCGCCCGGCGTCGCGGGCAACAACCACGGCTTCATGGATTTCGCCCTGCCGGGCGATCGCCGCGGCTACGGCCATGGCGGCGACACCCTGTCCTTCCATTCGATGATGGTGGTGGTCCCCGAGCTGAACCTGGGCGTCTTCATCTCCACCAACACCGAAGGCGGCGCATCCCTGGCGAGCGCCCTGCCCGACATGATCGTCAAGCGCTTCTACGGCCCGGCCGAGGCTCCGCTCTCCGCCCCGGCGGTGAAGGCCGACCCGGCTGTCTATGCCGGGACCTACCTGACCACCCGCCGCGCCTATGGCGGGCTTGAGGGCTTCATCAGCCACATCCTGGGCCTGAGCAAGGTGAAGGTGAACGACCAGGGCGAACTGATCACGGGCGGCGACAGCGGCGCCCGCGCCTGGCGCGCCACCGACCGCGAAGGCGTGTTCAAATCCGTCACCGGCTCCCAGAACCTGGTCTTCGTGGTCGAGAACGGCCGCGCGGTCCGCTACTTCAGCGGCAGCGGCATCTCGACCTTCGAGCGCGTGGGGCCGTTCAACCGGGTCAACACCCTGATCGCCCTGACGGTCGTGGCCCTGATCGCCTCCCTCGCCACCCTGATCGGCCTGTTCACCCGCGATCACCGCGAACTGCGCCAGACCTCGATCCAGCGCCAGGCCAGCCTGATGCAGACCACCCAGGCCATCCTGTGGCTGGCGGCCGCCGGCCTGTTCGCCGGCTGGGCCTCGGCCGGGGACGACGTGGTCAAGATCTTCTACAGCTGGCCCTCGCCGCTGGTGACCATCGCCTCGGCCTGCGCGCTGGTGGCGGCGATCTTGTCGGTAGCGACCCTGCTGATCCTGCCCATCGTGTGGCGCGGCGGTCGCCGGGTCGATAGCTGGACCCCGTGGCGCAAGCTGCGCTTCTCGGTGACGACGGTGATCTTCACCGCCTTCTCGCTGCTGCTGGCCTACTGGGGCGCGCTGTTCCCCTGGAGCGTCTGACTAGGGGCGCGTCCGGCTAGGACAGCTTCCACACCTTGATGGTGATGCGCTCGCGCTCGCCTGCCTGGCGCTGGACCAGCAGGCGGGCCACCTGGGCGTCGTCGTGGAAGGCGTAGCCCTTGATGGAGTCCAGCAGCGCCTTGGCCAGGTTGTCGAGATCCAGCCACGGCGGATCGCCGACATAGTCCATGCCGATCTCCACCGAGAATTCGCCCCAGGCCGGGCGAGAGCCGCGCCAGGCCTTGCGGAAGAACTCATAGATCAACGGCTTGTAGTACTTGGCCTGGGTCGTCAGGCCGTCGACGACCAGCTCCAGCACGCCGTCGATCTCGCGCGCGCGCACCTTGCCGTGATGTGTCCAGCCGTCATCCATGAGACTCCATAGAGCCTTACGGCTTTGCAGTCGCCCCCTGGCCCGTTAAACCGCCCCCAACACGCGTTCAGGGGATTGAGCACATGACCGCCAACCGCACCGAAACCGACACCTTCGGCCCGATCGAAGTCGCCGCCGACCGTTACTGGGGCGCCCAGGCGCAGCGCAGCCTCGGCAACTTCAAGATCGGCTGGGAAAAGCAGCCCCTGCCCGTCGTCCGCGCCCTGGGCGTGGTCAAGCGCGCCGCCGCCGAGACCAACCACAAGCTGGGCAAACTGGACGCCGAGCTGACCAAGGCCATCGTCACCGCGGCCAACGAAGTCATCGAAGGCAAGCTGAACGACCACTTCCCGCTGGTCGTCTGGCAGACCGGCTCGGGCACCCAGTCGAACATGAACGCCAACGAGGTGATCTCGAACCGCGCCATCGAGATCCTGGGCGGCGAGATGGGCTCCAAGAAGCCCGTCCACCCGAACGACCACGTCAATATGAGCCAGTCGTCGAACGACACCTATCCGACGGCCATGCACGTGGCCTGCGCGGAGCAGATCGTCCACGACCTGATCCCGGCCCTGAAGCACCTGCACGCCGCCCTCGCCGCCAAGACCGAGGCGTGGAAGGACATCATCAAGATCGGCCGCACCCACACCCAGGACGCCACCCCGCTGACCCTGGGCCAGGAGTTCGGCGGCTACACCCAGCAGGTCGCCAACGGCATCGAGCGCATCGAGCAGACCCTGCCCAAGCTGATGCAGCTGGCCCAGGGCGGCACCGCCGTCGGCACCGGCCTGAACGCCCCGATCGGCTTCGCCGAAGGCGTGGCCGAAGCCATCGCCGGCATCACCGGCCTGCCCTTCACCACCGCCCCGAACAAGTTCGAGGCCCTGGCCGCCCACGACGCCATGGTGTTCAGCCACGGCGCCATCAACACGGTCGCCGCCTCGCTGTTCAAGATCGCCAACGACATCCGCTTCCTGGGCTCGGGCCCGCGCGCGGGTCTGGGCGAGCTGGCCCTGCCGGAGAACGAGCCGGGCTCGTCGATCATGCCGGGCAAGGTCAACCCGACCCAGTGCGAAGCCCTGACCCAGGTCTGCGTGCAGGTGTTCGGCAACCACGCCGCCGTCACCTTCGCCGGCAGCCAGGGCCACTTCGAGCTGAACGTCTTCAACCCGGTGATGGCTTACAACTTCCTGCAGTCGGTCCGCCTGCTGGCCGACGCGGCGATCAGCTTCACCGACAACTGCGTCGTCGGCATCGAGCCGCGCATCGACAACATCAAGAAGGGCGTCGAGAACAGCCTCATGCTGGTCACGGCCCTGAACGGCCGCCTCGGCTACGACAACTGCGCCAAGATCGCCAAGACCGCCCACAAGAACGGCACCACCCTGCGCGAAGAGACCGTCGGCGGCGGCTACCTGACCAACGAAGAGTTCGACGAACTCGTCCGTCCGGAAAAGATGGTCAGCCCCGGCTGATCGGCCTTTTTAGGACCGAAGAATGGAAAGGGCGGCTCTTCGCAGCCGCCCTTTTCCTATTTGCGCACCACCGCCGTGCCGATCGGGGCGAAGGCGATGCGGGCCAGTTGCAGGTCCTTCAGGGCGAAGGGGATGCCGATGATGCTGATGAATTCGGCCACGGCGATCATCAGGTGCGCCAGGGCGATGTACCAGCCGCCCAGCACGAACCAGACCACGTTCAGCAAGAAGCCCAGAGGCCCGGTGCCGACGTCCTCGCCGCTAATCGCCGCGCGCGAGACGACGTCCTTGCCGAACGGCCAGAAGGCGAAGCCCGCGATGCGCCACGCCGCGCCCGTATAGGGCAGACCGACGATGGTGATGGCGAGCAGCAGCCCGCCCAGCAGCCACAGCAGACCGGCCAGCCAGCCACCAAGGAAGAACCACAGGAGATTGAGGATGAGACGGATCATCCCCGTACTCTGTCAGAGGTCGAGCTTGAGCTCTAGGCCCGACGGCTGACGGAGAAGTCGGCCAGTTGCTCCAGGGCGTCGCGCCAGTCGTTGGCGGGGAAGCCTTTCAGGGCGGCCTTGGCCGCTTCGGCATAATCGGCGGCCAGGTTCAAAGTCGCCTCGATGGCGCCGGCACCGACCATCAGCTCGCGCACGCGGGCGAAGTCGGCGTCGGTCTGTTCGCGGCGACCGACAGTGCGCTCCCAAAACTCGGTCTCCTTGGCGCCGCTGCGGGCGATGGCCAGCAGCAGCGGCAGGGTGGCCTTACCTTCGCGGAAGTCGTCGCCGGCGTTCTTGCCCAGCGCCTCGGTCGTGCCGCCGTAGTCCAGTGCGTCGTCGACCAGCTGGAACGCCAGGCCCAGGTTCATGCCATAGGCGCGCAAGGCGGCGGTCTTCACCGTCTCGACCTCGGCCGAGACCGCGCCCGCCTCGGCGGCGGCGGCGAACAGCTCGGCGGTCTTGGCGCCGATGATCTCGATATAGAGGTCCTGCGACAGGTTCAGGTCGTGGCTGCGGGTCAGCTGCAGCACCTCGCCCTCGGCGATGACGCGGCTGGCGCGGGCCAGAATCTCCAGCGCCGTCATCGAGCCGGTCTCGACCATCAGCTCGAAGGCCCGGGCGAACAGGAAATCGCCCACCAGCACGCTTTGCGCGCCGCCCCAGATCAGATGGGCGGCGACCTTGCCGCGGCGCAGCTGGCTGCCGTCCACCACGTCGTCATGCAGCAGCGTGGCGGTGTGGATGAACTCCACGGCGGCGGCGAGTTTCAGGCAGTTGTCGTCCGACGCGCCGGCCAGACGGGCGGCGGCGACGGTGAGCAGCGGACGCAGGCGCTTTCCGCCGGCCGCGATCAGGTGATCGGCCAGGGCGGGAATGATGGCGACGTCGCTTTGCATGCGGTCGGTGATGAGGGCGTTCACCTTCACCATGTCGTCCGCCGAAAGGCGGACGATCGGGTCGACCGAACCGGGCCGGCGTGCCTGAGCCGTGACGGCTGCGTCCAAAACGTATCGCTCCACAAATTCCCCGAACATCGCTCGACGTTGCAGGGGTCCTAGTGGTCGGGATAGGTCAGGGGGAAACCAAGGGCAAGGCTTGAAAATTCGCCGTGGACGAGGTCGCCGAAGATAGTGTGCTTAACGGACGCGTCCGCCTGAGGCAGGCGGCGGGCGGCTATCGGGCGGGACTCGACGCCGCACTTCTTGCTGCGGCTTGCGATGCGGCGGATGGAGCGCGGGTCATCGAACCGGGATGCGGCGCCGGCGGGGCCTTGCTGGCCGCGGCGGTGCGGCGATCCGGCGCAAGTTTCACCGGCGTGGAGCGGGACGCCGCCGCCGCCGCCCTGGCCCGCGATAACGCCGCCCTCAACGGCCTGGCGGAACGGGTCCAGGTGCGGCAAGCCGATGTTCAGGCCGGTTTCCGCGCCCTGGCGACGGAGCCCTTCGACGCCGCCATGGCCAACCCGCCGTTCTTTGACGATCCCAACGCCCTGCGCGCCCCGGCGGCGGCCAAGACCGGCGCCTGGATGGCGGATGGAGGACTGGAGGCCTGGGCGGCCTTCCTGCTGAAGGCGGTGCGCGAGGGCGGGACCATCACCATCGTCCACCGCGCCGACCGGCTGGCGGACATCCTGGCCCTGCTCTCGCCCAAGGCGGGCTCCTTCAGGATCCGCCCCGTGCATCCCTTCGCCGACCAGCCGGCCAAGCGCGTGCTGGTGCGGGCGATCAAGACCGGCAAGGCGCCGCTGGTCCTGCTGCCGCCCCGGGTCCTGCACGACCGCACCGGGGCCAAGCATACGGCGCAGGCCGAGGCGATCCTGCGTGGTGAAGCCTCCCTCCCCTGGACCTAGCCCGCGTACTGGCGAAGCGCCTCAAGGCATAGCTGCAGGCCGGTCAGGTCCCGTAGAGGGTCGTTGGTGACCACGATGAACAGCCGCCGCGCCTCGGCCCACAGCATCAGGGTCTCGGGCAGGCCGAAATCCTCGATGACGCAGCCGTCCTGGTCATAGGCGGTCCCGTCCTCGCCGATCTCCACGCCGACATATCCCGACAGGCGGGTGGCCAGGTCGGCGTCGTCGTCGACGGTGATGTTCATGTAGGCGAAGACCGGCTTGCCCAGGCCCGACAGCGCCCCCGCTTCGAACGCCGCGCCAGGATCGGCGCTGGGTCCGCGCCAGGGCGTCAGATCGACCACGCCCGCGTCCGCCTGGCGCATGGCGGCCATGCGGGCGGCATAGATCTGACGGGCGAGAAGCTCCGAAGGCTCCTGGGCCAGCAGAGCGCCCTCGTCCGGCAGCAGGGCGATCAGACCGGCGGCGTCGCACAGCGCCCGTTGCAGCCCCATCTGGCGCGCGGCGTCGGGAAGCCAGGGCTGAGGGCCGGCCAGGTACAGGGATCGGATTGAACGCATGGATCATCTACGCCCGCGAAGGCGGCAAGAAAAAGCCCCCCGCCGTCGAACGGCGGGGGGCCTGATCTCGCGGGCTGACGACAGACCTTAGTTCTTGGTCTGGTCCACCAGCTTGTTCTTGGCGATCCAGGGCATCATGTCGCGCAGGCGACCGCCGACTTCCTCGATCTGGTGCTCGGCCGAACGGCGGCGCGTAGCCTTGAAGGACGGCTGGCCGACCTGGTTTTCCAGCATGAAGTCACGGACGAACTTGCCCGACTGGATGTCTTCCAGGACGCGCTTCATCTCGGCCTTGGTTTCGGGCGTGATGATGCGCGGGCCGGTGACATACTCGCCGTACTCGGCCGTGTTGGAGATCGAGTAGTTCATGTTGGCGATGCCGCCTTCGTACATGAGGTCCACGATCAGCTTCAGTTCGTGCAGGCACTCGAAATAGGCCATTTCCGGGGCGTAGCCGGCTTCCACCAGCACTTCGAAGCCGGCGCGGACCAGCTCCACCGTGCCGCCGCACAGGACGGCCTGCTCGCCGAACAGGTCGGTTTCGCACTCTTCACGGAAGTTGGTCTCGATGATGCCCGAACGGCCGCCGCCGATGGCCGAGGCGTAGGCCAGGCCAAGGTCGAGGGCGTTGCCCGTGGCGTTGTGATGCACCGCGATCAGGCAGGGCACGCCGCCGCCCTTCTGGTACTCGCCGCGCACGGTGTGGCCCGGGCCCTTGGGCGCGACCATCAGCACATCGATGGTGTCCTTGGGCTCGATCAGGCCGAAGTGGACGTTCAGGCCGTGGGCGAACAGCAGGGCCGCGCCGTCACGAATGTTGGGGGCGATGTCGTTCTTGTAGATCGCGGCCTGATGCTCGTCGGGGGCCAGGATCATGATCAGGTCGGCCCAGGCGGCGGCTTCGGCCACGGTCATGACCTTCAGGCCCTCGCCTTCCGCCTTCTTGGCGGTCGGGGAGCCGGCGCGCAGGGCGACGGCCACGTTCTTGGCGCCGGAGTCACGAAGGTTCAGCGCGTGGGCGTGGCCTTGCGAACCATAGCCTACGATCGCGATCTTCCTGTCCAGGATGCGGGCGAGGTCGGCGTCGCGATCATAATAGACGCGCATGTTTATTCTCCTGACAGGTCGGTTAGAAGCCGGATCAAGCAATGTCTGTCCGGCGAAAGCGGGGCTATCCAGCGTTTTTTTGCGCTGCCGTCAAGGGTGGCGGCGGTTTGGAGAAAGAAAAAACCCCGGCCGTGAGGCCGGGGCTGATCCTCTTCCTACCAGAAGAGCCCGTAGTAGACGCTGAGCACGCGGCCGGTCCAGATGTCCACCAGCAAGGCGTCAGGCCCGACGCGGACCCATTCCGTGCCGATGGGCGGCAGGCCCAGGCCGTAGGTTCCCCAGTTCAGGTAATAGCTCGACCCGAACCAGCCGCGCGGCAAGAAGTCGCCATAGCCCCAGCTGCGGGCGTACCAGCCGGCGGGCGGACGATAGACCGGCGCGCGGAACCGGCGCGGCGCATGGTAGCTGCGCTGCCAGCGGCGCTCATCGTACCAGCCCCGGCCACGGTCGCGGTCGCGCATCTGGGAGGGGCGGCGATAATCACGGTCGAAGCGGTCACCACCGCGACGGTCGTTGTCCCAGCGCCTGTCGTTGTTGTTGCGCGGGCCGTTGTCCCAACGACGGTCGTCCCGGCGATCATTGTCGCCGCGATTCCAGTCCGGGCGTTGTTCGCCCCTCTGCTCACCACGACGGTCGTTGTCGTTGCGGCCGTCATTGCGCCCGCTGCGGTTGTCGTCCCGACGGTCGCCGCCGCGATTCCAATCGCGGTTCTCACCGCCCCGGTTGGTGTTGTCGCCACGGTTCCAGTCGCGCCCGCCGCGATCCTGGCCCGGAGCCGCCTGAGGCTGGGTAAAGGCCGGCGGCGAGGTCGGGGCCGCCTGGGTCGGGGTGTAGTTGGGTCGGCTGGACGCATCGGGCCGCTGGCGCTGGCCGCGATCACCGCCGCCCCAGTCGCCACGGCCGCCGCCGCGATCACCACGGTCGCCGCGTTCCATCCGTTGTTCCTGGCGGCCGCCACGGTCTTCGCGCGGACCGCCGCCACGCTCGCGCCCGCCGCGTTCCTGAGCGAGGGCCGCGGTCGCGGTCGTCGCCATCAGGGCGAGGGTCAAAGCGGTCGTCATCAAACGCTTCATGGTCTAACTCCAGAGGCGTGGGCTGTTTCCATGATCGGAACTGGGCCCGCGCCCGTTGCCCCGATCTAATGGGCTAGGGCGCATGAACCGCGCTTGAATGTGACGTGCAGGAGAATCGAGCCCATGGCGACGCCCCAGGACGTGATCGGCTTTTGGATCCAGGCGGGTCCGGAGAAGTGGTTCGCCAAGAGCGACGCCTTCGACCAGGCCATCCGCCTGCGCTTCGAGCCCACCCACTTCGCCGCCGCCCGGGGAGAGTACGACGCCTGGACCGCGAACGCCGAGGGCGTCCTGGCCCTGCTGCTGCTTCTCGACCAGTTCCCGCGCAACCTGTTCCGCAACTCCGGCCATGCCTTCGCCACCGATCCCCTGGCCCGCAAGGTGGCGCGCGAGGCGCTGGCCGCCGGCTTCGACAAGCAGCTCGAACCGAAGCTGCGCCCCTTCCTCTATCTGCCGCTGCAACACTCCGAAGTGCTGGCGGACCAGGACCAGGCCCTCGCCCACTTCAACGCCCTGGCCGAGGAGCAGGGCGATCCGGATGTCGCCAAGTGGGCGAAGCACCACCATGCCGTGATCGCGCGCTTCGGCCGTTTCCCCCACCGCAACCGCCAGCTTGGCCGCAAGACCACGGCCGAGGAGCAGGCGTTTCTGGAAGAGGACGGATTCACAGGCTGACGAATCAAGTTGTGGATGGCCTGGGGACGGGTCCGAAAACCACGCGAATCAGCCGACCTTCGTGCGGTAGACAGACAGGCGAATGCCCATGACCGCCACCCTCCTGAACCCGCCCGCCGCCGCTTCGGATCACCCGGAGCGCCAGTACCTGAACCTGCTCCAGGACATCCTCGACAATGGGGTGCAGCGCGGCGACCGCACGGGCACCGGCACGCTGGGCGTGTTCGGCCGGCAGATGCGCTTCGACCTGTCCAAGGGCTTCCCGGTCCTGACCACCAAGAAGCTGCACCTGCGCTCCATCATCGTGGAGCTGCTTTGGTTCCTGCGCGGCGAGACCAACATCGCCTGGCTGAAGGAGAACGGCTGCTCGATCTGGGACGAATGGGCGGACGAGGACGGCGAGCTTGGCCCCGTCTACGGCAAGCAATGGCGCTCGTGGGCCGCGCCGAACGGCGAGAGCATCGACCAGATCGAACGCCTGATCGAAGGGCTGAAGACCAACCCCAACAGCCGCCGTCACATCGTCTCCGCCTGGAACCCGGCGGATGTCGAGGACATGGCGCTGCCGCCCTGCCACTGCCTGTTCCAGTTCTTCGTCGCCGACGGCAAGCTGTCCTGCCAGCTCTACCAGCGCAGCGCCGACGTCTTCCTGGGCGTGCCGTTCAACATCGCCTCCTACGCCCTGCTCACCTTGATGGTGGCCAAGGTCGTCGGCCTGCAGCCGGGCGAGTTCGTCCACACCCTGGGCGACGCGCACCTTTACCTGAACCATCTGGACCAGGCCCGCACCCAACTGGCGCGCGAGCCCCTGGCCCTGCCGACCATGAACGTGGCCGACAAGCGCGACCTGTTCGCCTTCACCTACGAGGACTTCCAGCTGGAAGGCTACGAGGCGCACGCCCACATCAAGGCCGCCGTCTCGGTCTGATGTCCCGCCCCCTCGCCGCCCTCACCGACAAGGTCATGGCCGTGTCGGACATCTACGCCGCCAATTACGGCATCGACCGTGATCGCGACTGGGCGCTGATCAAGCTGCAGGAAGAACTGGGCGAGCTGTCCCAGGCGCACCTGCGCCTGACCGGCCGCGGCCGGGGCGAGGCCAGCGAGGCCGACCGCGCCGCCGAGGCGGCCGACGTTCTGTGCATGCTCCTGATCTACTGCCGTCAGGCGGGCGTCGACCTCGACGCCGCCGTGGATGCTAAGTGGCTGGCCTGGCTGAAGGAGCCGGCATGAGCGTCATCCTCACCGTCGGCCCCGTGGCCCGCGCCCTCAACGGCGTGATCGGCCGTGACAACGACCTGCCCTGGCGGCTGAAGTCGGACCTGGCGATCTTCAAGCAGACCACCCTGGGCAAGCCCGTGATCATGGGCCGCAAGACCTGGGACAGCCTGCCCCGCAAGCCCCTGCCCGGCCGCACCAACATCGTCCTGTCCCGCGACGGCTCGTTCGAGCCGCACGGCGCCATCGTCTGCGAGAGCTTCCTTGAGGCCACCCAGATCGCCCGCGAGCAGGCCGAGGACGACGGCGTCGACGAGGTCTGCGTCATCGGCGGCTCGGCCCTGTTCGAGATGGCCCTGCCCAAGGCTCGCCGTCTGTACCTGACCGAGGTCCAGGCCGAGGTCGAAGGCGACGTCCGCTTCCCCGCCTTCGACGAGAGCGCCTGGGTCGAGGTCCGACGCGAGGAACACCCCGCCGGCGAGGGCGACGACTTCCCGTTCGTGTTCCGGGTGCTCGAGCGGCGCTGAGAGGTCGTGCGTGCTTCGAGACGCGCTCCTCAGCATGACGAGCTTGGGTTGTTGTTGAATTCGTCATCCCGAGGAGCGGCCGGGTGGACACGTTCCGGAGGACGCTAGGCTTACGCCACGACAGCCTCGCCACTCCGGATCGCCGCCCTCATACTCTCCCCAACGCCCGCCAGAGGCGAACAAGGGAGCGCATCATGGACATCCAACTCGCCGCCGATGGACTGGAGTTTCCCGAAGGCCCCATCGCCATGGCCGACGGCTCGGTCCTGCTGGTCGAGATCCAGCGCCAGACCCTGACCCGCGTCACGCCGGACGGAAAGCGCGAGACCGTGGCGCACCTGCCCGGCGGCCCTAACGGCGCGGCGCTTGGCCCGGACGGCGCGGTCTACATCACCAACAACGGCGGGGCCTTCAACTTCCATGACATGGGCGGGCTGAACATCCCCGGCCCGACGCCGTCGACCCACGTGGGCGGCTCCATCCAGCGGGTCGATCTGAAGACCGGCCATGTGGAGACGCTCTACGACGCCTGCGACGGCGTGCGGTTGGTCGGCCCCAACGATCTGGTCTTCGACCGCCAGGGCGGCATCTGGTTCACCGACCACGGCTGCACGACGCCCGAGGGCCGCAAGTTCGGCGCGCTCTACTACGCCAAGAGCGACGGCACGGGGATCGAGCAGGTGCGCGGCCAGTTCGTCTCGCCCAACGGCGTCGGCCTCTCCCCGGACGAGGATGTGGTCTACATGGCCGACACGACCCTGGGTCGCCTATGGGCCTTCGATCTGGCCGCGCCGGGCGTGCTGGCCGAACCGCCGATGTTCCAACCGGCCCGCGTGGTCTGCACCCTGCCGGGCTATCAACTGCTCGACAGTCTGGCGGTCGAGGCGGGCGGCAAGGTCTGTGTGGCGACGATCATCAACGGCGGGATCACCGCCTTCGACCCCGACGGCGCCACCGAGCACTTCGCCTTCCCTGACCCGATCGTGACCAACATCTGCTTTGGCGGCGCGGACATGCGCGACGCCTGGATCACCGCCTCCGGGACCGGCAAGCTCTACAAGGCCCGCTGGCCCCGGCCAGGGCTGAAGCTGAATTTCAGCGCTTAGTGCGTCCTTCGAGACGCGGCCTGTCGGCCACTCCTCAGCATGACCAAGTCAAAGTCCGACAAAGCTCGTCATGCTGAGGAGCGCGCAGCGCGTCTCGAAGCACGTACTCAGTACAGAACCCCCAGCGCCTGACGCTCAAACGCCTTCAGTTCGGCGCTGCGGCCCTCGCGGATCTTGCGCACCCAGTCGGGATCCTGCAGCAGGGCGCGGCCAACGGCGACCATGTCGAACTCGCCGCGCTCCAGACGCTCCAGCAGGCCGTCGATCGAGGCGGGCTGGCTGCCCTCGCCCGCGAAGGCGGCGATGAATTCGCCCGACAGGCCCACCGAACCCACGGTGATGGTCGGCACGCCGGTCACCTTCTTGGTCCAGCCGGCGAAGTTCAGGTCGCTGCCCGAAAACTCCGGCTCCCAGAAGCGGCGCTGCGAGCAGTGGAAGACATCGGCGCCGGCGTCGGCCAGCGGCTGCAGCCAGGCGGCCAGCTCGTCCGGCGACTTGGCCAGCTTCACGTCATAGTCCTGCTGCTTCCATTGCGACACACGCAGGATCACCGGATAGCCCGGCCCCACCGCCGCCCGCACGGCCTTCAGGATGTCGGCCGCGAACCGCGCCCGCTCGGGCAGGGTGGCGCCGCCATAGCCGTCGGCGCGGACATTGGTGCCTTCCCAGAAGAACTGGTCGATCAGGTAGCCATGGGCCCCGTGCAGCTCCACCGCGTCGAAGCCCAGGCGCTTGGCCTCGGCCGCCGCGCGGCCGAACGCGTCGATGGCGTCGGCGACTTCCGCATCGGTCATGCCGACGCCGAAGGTCTTGCCCGGACGCGACAGGCCCGACGGGCTGTCGTACGGCCCCGGCGGGGTCCAGTCCTCGCTGCGGGTGCGCACGGCGCCCACGTGCCACAGCTGAGGGGCGATCTTGCCGCCCGCGCCATGCACGGCCTCGACGACCTTGCCCCAGGCGGCCAGTTCCGGCTCGCCATGGAAGCGCGGCACGGCCGGATCGTTCAGCGAGGCGGGGCGCGCCACCCCCGTCCCTTCGGTGACGATCAGGCCCACGCCGCCCTCGGCGCGGCGGCGGTAATAGTCGGCCACCTCGCCGGTCGCCACGCCGCCGGGCGAGAACGAACGGGTCATGGGGGCCATGACCACCCGGTTGGGGACCGTCAGCGACTTGACGGAGAACGGCTGAAACAGGGCGTCGAGCGACATCGGCTATTCCACCACGTCGAGGTATTCGATCTCGGGACGGGCGGCCATGAACGGCGCGAGGCTGGCGCCGCCGGCCTTGAAATGGTCGCTGGCGCCGTGGGCCTTCATCGCGTCTTCCGAGGCGTAGAGCTCCAGCACCTTGTAGGTGTTCGGCTCGGTCCGGCTCTTGGTCAGCTGGTAGATGACGTTGCCCGGCTCATTGCCGCGCACCTGGGCGGCCATGTCCAGGAAGGCCTTCTCAAAGCCCTCGTTCTTGCCGTCCTGCACCCGAAGGGTGGCCACAACGCCGATCATGCGCGCCTCCAAACATTTGTTTGATCGGCACGTTAAGCGCAGTCGGTTGCGATTGAAAAGCGCTTGTTAGCGCGGGCTTTCGTTCCAGCCGTAGGCGACCCACGAATGACCGCCGGTCTGCCGGGCCTCGATGATCTGGGGATCGGCGGCGCTGGCCTTGCGGGCGCGGGCGGTGCGGCGGGCGCGATTGGCCATGCCGGCCAGGGTCAGCAGGGCGGTGGCCATAACCGCGATCACCACCACGGTGGCGGCGGCGAACACGGCCAGCACGGCGCCGACAGCGGCGGCGGCGAGAGTCGCCAGCGCCCCGGCCAGCCAGAACAGCCCCCGGAATGCCGAACCCTTACCCGTCGCCGCAGCCAACCGTTCCATCGCCATCGCCTTCAACGGACGCTTACCTGCGTCCTCAACCCATAATTTGGGTCACAAGATAGTCACGTCAACTGAACAAGCCGTAATCGGGCGCAAAAGCCGCGTCAGGCCTGATCAAGCGGCGCCGGCCAGGGACAGTTCCCGACGCTCGCGCATGATGGTGTCGAAGGCCCCGTTGATGGCCGCCGCCTTGGCGTGGGCGACCTCGATGAACTCCTGCGGCAGGCCGCGCCCGTGCATCTTGTCCGGATGCGCCAGGGTCAGGGCCGCCTTCCACGCGGCGCGCACGATGTTGTCGGGCGCATCGGCCGGAACGCCGAGGATTTCATAGGGATCGTCCGGCCCCGCCCCCAGATGCGTGGCCTTCAGGCGGCGGAACGCCAGGGGCGACATGCCGAACAGCTGCGCCACCTGTTCCAGGTAGACCAGCTCGTCATGGCTGACGACGCCGTCGGCGCGGGCGATATGGAACAGCCCGTCCAGCACGTTCTCCAGCAGATCCGGGCAATGGCGGTAACGCTTGGCCAGTCGCTTGGCGTAGCTTTCGAAGCCCCGGGTGGTCTGGCTCGCCAGGTCGTAGAGACGATGAACATTGCGTTCCGACCCGGCATCGGGTTGGAAGACCTCCGAGAAGACGGCGAACTCGTCCTCGCCCGCACGACCGTCGGCGCTGGCCAGCTTGGCGCCAAGCGCGGTCACCGCGGTCGAGAACGCGGGATCCTCGCCCGGACGGCCGGCGGGACAGTCCGTACAGTCGGCAGCGTCCACCTTGCGGGCGGCGAGGCTTGCTATGTTGCGCCAGAAGCTCATGGGAGGACTACAAGTTTAAGATGGTGGCGTTCGCATGACAACACATACGGCCGGCTGGACTTTCTGGATCGACCGCGGCGGCACGTTCACCGATGTCATCGGGCGCGATCTTGAAGGGATCGAACACACCCGAAAGCTGCTGTCGGCCTCGCCCGCCTATGCGGACTCCGCCGTCGAGGCCATGCGCCGCCTGCTGGGCGCGCGGGCCGGCGAGCCCTTTCCCGCCGACCGCGTGGCCGCCATCAAGATGGGCACCACCGTCGCCACCAACGCCCTGCTGGAGCGTAAGGGCGCCAAGACCCTGCTGGTCGTCACGCGCGGTTTCGCCGACGCCCTGATGATCGGCGACCAGTCCCGCCCCGACCTCTTCGCCCTCGACCTGACCCGGCCCGCCCCGCTCTATTCCAGCGTGGTGGAGGCGGACGAGCGTCTGGGTGCTGACGGCGCGGTCGTCGAAACCCTGAACCTCGACGCCCTGCGCGCCGCCCTGACCGCCAGGAAGGCCGAGGGCTTCGAAAGCGTCGCCATCGCCTTCCTGCACGCCGACCTCGACCCAGCCCACGAGCTGGCCGCCGGCCGCCTCGCCGAGGACATCGGCTTCGACTACGTGGCCCTCAGCCACGAGGTCTCTCCCCTGCCCCGCTTCATCCCCCGCGCCGAGACGGCCGTGGCGGACGCCTATCTGACCCCGATCCTGCGCGCCTATGTCCGCCAGGTGGCCGACGCCGTGAACGGCGCGCCCCTGTGGTTCATGACCTCGGCTGGCGGGCTGGTCCGCGCCCCCGACTTCCGCGGCAAGGACGCCGTGGTCAGCGGCCCGGCCGGCGGCGTGGTCGGCGTCGCCCGCACGTCCGAGGCGGCGGGCGGCAAGGCGGCGCTGGGCTTCGACGTGGGCGGCACGTCCACGGACGTCTGCCGTTACGCCGGCGTGCTGGAGCGGCGCGACAAGGCGACCGTGGCCGGCGCCAAGCTGCGCGCGCCCATGCTGGACGTGGAGACCGTGGCCGCGGGCGGCGGCTCGGTCCTTTCCTTCGACGGCTTCCGCGCCCGGGTGGGGCCGGACAGCGCCGGCGCCATGCCCGGCCCGGCCGCCTATGGGCGGGGCGGCCCCGCCGCCCTGACCGACGCCAACCTTGTGCTCGGCCGCCTCGATCCACGCTTCTTCCCGTCAGTCTTCGGCCCCAACGGCGACGCGCCGCTGGACGCCGAGGCCGCCCGCGCCCGCCTGTCCGAACTGGCCAAGGCCATGGGCGCCGAGACCCCGGAGGCGGCGGCCGAGGGCTTCGTCGCCGTGGCCGTGGAGCAAACCGCCCAGGCGGTGCGCCGCATCTCCACTGAGCGCGGGTTCGACCCCCGCGACCACGCCCTGGTCGCCTTCGGCGGCGCCGGCGGCCAGATCGCCTGCGCCGTGGCCGAGGCCCTGGGCGTGACCGAGGTCCTGAGCCCCAAATACGCCTCCCTGCTGTCCGCCTGGGGCATCGGTCAGGCCCGCGTGCGCGTCCTGCGCCAGGCGGGTCTTGAGAAGACGCTCCATGACGGCCTGTCCGACGCTCAAGTGCTGGCCGCTCGTCTGGAAGACGAGGCGCAGGCCGCCATGGCCGCCCAAGGCGCGGAAGCCAGTAAAGCCGAACGCCGCCTGCTGCTGCGCTACGACGGCGCCGACGCCGCCCTGCCCGTGGCTCTGGCCGATGCGCAATCCGCCAAGACCGCCTTCGAACAGGCCCACCAGCGGCTGTTCGGGTTCATCGAGCCGACCCGCGCGGTGATCATCGCCAGTGTCGAGGTGGAAGTGGAGCAAGCCGGGTCCGACGCCCCTTCGAAGGGCTCGATCTTACGCCCCGCCGCGGCCGCCTCCGGCGATCCCTCGGTGATCTTCGCCGATGAACTCACCACCGCCGCCGGCCCCTGCCTGATCATCCGCGGCGACACCCAGATCGCCGTGCTCGACGGCTGGACCGCCAAGGCGGAGGAGGACGGCCTCGTCCGCCTGACCCGCACCGGCGCCGCCAAGGTGACGCAACTGGCCGCCGACAAGCCCGATCCCGTCACCCTGGAGCTGTTCAACCGCCGCTTCATGGGCGTGGCCGAGGCCATGGGCGCGGCGCTGGAGCGCACGGCCCAGTCAGTGAACATCAAGGAGCGCCTGGACTTCTCCTGCGCCCTGTTCGACGCCGATGGCGGCCTCGTCGCCAACGCCCCGCACATGCCGGTCCACCTAGGCTCCATGGGCGCCAGCGTGCGGGCGGTGCGCGACCGTCATCCGGTGCTAAAGGCCGGCGACGCCTTCGCCCTGAACAACCCCTATGCCGGCGGCACCCACCTGCCGGACATCACCGTGGTCATGCCGATCTTCGTCGGCGCGGCGGCCAGCCCGACCTTCTATGTCGCCGCGCGCGGTCACCATGCCGACGTCGGCGGCGTTCAGCCCGGCTCCATGCCGCCCTTCTCGAAGACCATCGACGAGGAAGGCGTCATGCTCGACGCCCTGCCGATCATGCGTGGCGGCGTGTTCCTGGAGGACGACGTCCGCGCCGTGCTGCTGGCCGGAAGGCGCCCCGCCCGCCGCCCCGACCAGAACCTGGCCGACCTGAAGGCCCAGATCGCCGCCTGCCAGGCCGGCGCCGGCGCCGTGTCGTCGATGATCGAGGCCCATGGCGGCGAGACCGTCGGACGCTACATGGTCTTCGTACAAAGGAACGCCGAGGCCGCCGTCAAACGCGCGGTCGGCAAGCTGACCGACGGCCAGGCGCGCGTGCCCATGGACGGCGGCGGCGAGATCGTCGTGAAAATCACCGTGGACCAGTCCAGGGGCGAAGCGGCCTTGGACTTCACCGCCTCCGCCGGCCAGCTGCCCAGCAACTTCAACGCTCCGGCGGCCATCGTCGATGCGGCGGCGCTCTATGTCTTCCGCACCTTGGTGGACGACGAGATTCCGCTGAACGCCGGCTGCCTGCATCCGCTGAACATCACCACCACGCCGGGCTCCATGCTCGATCCCGCGCCGCCGGCCGCCGTGGTCGCCGGCAATGTGGAGACCAGCCAGCACGTGGTCGATGCGCTCTACGCCGCCTGCGGGGTCATGGCCAACAGCCAGGGCTCGATGAACAACTTCACCTTCGGCGACGAGACGCGGCAGTACTACGAGACCCTGTGCGGCGGCTCCGGCGCCACGGCGGCGAGGCCGGGGACCAGCGCCATCCACACCCACATGACCAACTCGCGCCTCACCGATCCGGAGATCCTGGAGCGGCGCTATCCGGTTCGGCTGGAGCACTTCGGCGTGCGCCACGGCTCCGGCGGCGCGGGCGCCATGCCCGGCGGCGACGGGGCCCTGCGCCGGGTGCGTTTCCTGGCGGAAATGGAAGCCGCCCTGCTGTCCACCCGCCGCGATTACGCCCCCCAGGGGCTGGCCGGCGGATCGCCCGGAAAGCCCGGCGCCCAACGATTGCTGCAATCTGATGGAACCGTGCGGGAGCTTTCCGGCTGCTTCTCCGTTATGGTCAAGCCTGGCGACGCCATCGAGATCGAAACCCCGGGGGGCGGGGGATACGGTCCGGCGCCCGGCGACGCCCCCAAACTTTAGATTTTGTCCAAGGGACCTCTCATGGCGCCTGCCTTCCTGCTTGCTCTCTCGCTCTTCGCCCAAGGTGCGCCCGCCGCAGCCGCGAACCCGGCCGAAGCGCCCTTCCCCGTCGGCGCGCCGACCGACGATTACGGCTTCACCGCCTGGTGCTACGGCGCAGTCGGCGGCTACATCGACCTCTATGACAAGGTCATGCCCGAGGTTGAGCGCATCGAGCGCGCCTGGCCCTCGCCCAGCGGTGTCGACGCCTCGCTGAAGGTCTATCCGCAGCTCCGCGACCAGGGCGCCAAGGACATGAAGCTGTTCGCCGGCGCCATCGAGGCGGCCGAGCGCGCCAGCCCGACCGTCATCGCCGAACAGGGCAAGTCCGCCATCGGCAAGGGCCGCGGCATCTGGACCGGCGCCGCGACCAGCGATAAGGCCAAGCTCGCCCAGGCCTGGATGGGCTGGACCCCGCCCGCCCGCTGCGCGCCGACGGCCCAGCGTCTGCAAGCCAAGGCCAGCCTGTTCGGCAAGGCGCTGAACGCCAACAACCCCGGAACCCAATGAAACTCGGAACGCCGCTCTCGCCCAACGCCCTTCGGGTGATGCTTCTTGGCTCGGGCGAGCTTGGCAAGGAGGTGGCGATCGAGCTCCAGCGCCTCGGCGCGGAGGTCATCGCCGTCGACCGCTATCCTAACGCGCCCGCCCATCAGGTCGCCCATCGCAGCCATGTCGTCGCCATGACCGACGCCGCCGCGATCCGCGCCCTGGTGGAGCAGGAGAAGCCCCACCTGATCGTGCCCGAGATCGAGGCGATCGCCACCGACGAGCTGGCGCGCATCGAGGCCGAGGGTCTGGCCACGGTGATCCCCACCGCCCGCGCCGCCCAGCTGACCATGAACCGCGAGGGCATCCGCCGCCTGGCGGCCGAGGAGCTTGGCCTACCCACCTCGCCCTACGCCTTCGCCTCCACGGCGGACGAACTGGCGGCGGGCGCCGAAAAGGTCGGCTACCCCTGCTTCGTCAAGCCGGTCATGTCCTCGTCGGGCAAGGGCCAAAGCTATGTGGAGAGCGCCGCCGACATCGGCGCCGCCTGGGTGTACGCCCTGGCCGCCGGGCGGGTGGAGACCACCCGCGTCATCGTCGAGGGCCGCATCGCCTTCGACTACGAGATCACCCTGCTGACCGTACGCTCCCTGAAGGACGGCCAGACCATCACCTCCTTCTGCGCGCCCATCGGCCACCGCCAGGTGAAGGGCGACTATGTGGAAAGCTGGCAGCCCCAGGCCATGACCCCCGCCGCCCTGGCCAAGGCCCAGGACATCGCCGGCAAGGTCACCGCCGCCCTCGGCGGCCTCGGCCTCTTCGGGGTCGAGCTGTTCGTGAAGGGCGACGAGGTCTGGTTCTCGGAAGTCAGCCCCCGCCCGCACGACACCGGCCTGGTCACCCTGGGCAGCCAGCGCCAGAGCGAGTTCGCCATCCACGCCCGCGCCATCCTCGGCCTGCCGGTGGACGTCGCCCAGCGCGATCCGGCCGCCAGCGCCGTGATCTATGGCGGCATGGAAGCCGTCGGCGTGGCCTATGAAGGGGTCGAGGACGCCCTCGCCGTCCCCGGCGCCGACCTTCGCCTGTTCGGCAAACCCGACGCCTTCGAGCGCCGCCGCATGGGCGTAGCGGTTGCTGTCGGCGCAGATATAGATCAAGCCCGAGAGCGTGCCCGCACGGCCGCCAGCAAAGTGCGCGTCATCAAGGCCTAGGTGGCTTCGGCCCCGAAATGACCTCATTTGACCGAGGAACGTATACCCACGTTCTCGCTTCAACCTCAGAACGACACCCTGAGGTAGAAATCATGATGATCCGAGGCACCGCTGGTAATGACCGGCGCGAGGGAACTGCTAGCGACGACGTCTTTCGGATGGGACCGGGCGACGACCGCGCCGGCGGCAAGGGCGGCAATGACGACATGTATGGCGGTCGGGGCGACGACGTTCTACACGGCGGCCCGGGCTTGGACATGCTCGACGGCGGCGAGGGTAATGACCAGCTGAACGGCGGAGCCGGCACCGACGCACTGTACGGCGGCCCGGGCCGTGATCAGCTTTGGGGCGGCGACGGTGGCGACGTCTTCTGGTTCCGCTCGATCAACGAGGGTACGGACACCATCCAAGATTTCGAGGTCGGTCGAGACGCTATCTCGCTCTACAAGATCGACGCAAACGCCAATCGTGCGGGCGACCAGGGGTTCACCTTCATTGGCTCGTCCGCCTTCAGCGGTCGAGGCGCCGAGGTGAGGTCAGTCGTGCAGGATTTGGAGCCGGGGCGTCCCGGCGGCCTTATGACGTTTGTGCATCTCGATACGGACGGTGACCGGCTGCCTGACATGATCATCGGCCTCGTCGGCGCGAAGTATCTCGATGCAGGTGACTTCCAGCTCTAGCTCACGCGGCCCGTCAAACCTCGGCCCCATCAAGTAAGCGGCGAGGCAAAGTCTCCTTCAGGCCCAGCAGCACTGGCAAAACCAGCACGGCCACCCCGGCGATCATTGCGCCGGGGATCATGGGCTTGCCGGTCGCGGCGGTCAGCGTCTGGGCAAGCCAGGGGGTCAGGCCGCCAAAGATCGCGGTCGCCGCGGTTGCGCCCAGCGCCAGGCCGCTGAGCCGCCCCTCGCCCGGAAACTGCTCGGCCGTCGCCACCGCCCCCACCGCGCTGACGCCGCCTGCGACACCCGCCAGCACCACGGCGCCGAGCAAGGCTGAACCGACCGATCCGCTGGCCATCAGCGAGAACATCGCCATCGGCAGGAAAGCGCTGCCCGCCGCCAGGATCAGCAGCACCGGCCTTCGCCCCCAGCGGTCGGAGGCCAGGCCGATCAGCGGCGTCACCGCGATCACCACCACCGCCGCGATGGTCGCCAGCCACAGGGACAGCGCCTCCGACATCGCCCCGGCCGAGGTCAGGAACGCCGGCACATAGGTGATGCCCACATAGTAGGTGATCGACCCCAGGGCCGAGATCGTGAAGGACCGCAGCACGCCCGGCCGATGATGCTTGAGGGTGTGACGCAGGGGACGCTGCGGCACGGTGCCTTGCGCCTTCTGCCGCTCGAAGTCCGGCGACTCCTGCATGGTCGAGCGGGCGACCCAGATACTGAAAGCCAGAGCCGCGCCCACCAGGAAGGGAATGCGCCAGCCCCAGGCGTCCTGGTCAGCCTGCGCCAGCAGATGCACGGTCAGAGCCGAGATCCCCACTGCCAGCAACCCGCCCACCTCGCTCGCCGCCGAGGCGGTGGAGGTGACCAGACCCCGCCGATGCGGCTTGGCCCCTTCCATCAGATAGGCCACGACGCCGGTGTACTCGCCGCCCACCGAGAATCCCATGACGCAGCGGAGCAGAAGCATCAGCACGCCCGCCGCCGGACCGATCTGCGCATGGGTCGGCAGCAGGGCCGTCGCCAGCATGGCCCCGGTCATCAGCAGCATGGACAGCAGCATCATCCGCCGCCGCCCGTGCCGGTCGCCGATGTGTCCGAACACCGCCGCCCCTAGGGGCCGCATCAGATAGGCGACGGCGAAGCCCGCTAAAGTGGCGATCAGCGACGCCTCGCCGCCCCCGAAGAACACCCGCGACATCACCGTCGCCAGGTAGAGGTACAGGGTGAAGTCGTACCACTCGACCACGGTCGAGAAGGCGGCGACCGCCATGGATCGCCGCGAGATCGGCGCGCCTTGAGCGGCGGACGAGGATGTCTTCATGCAGCCTCGGCTCGATCGACAAAAGGGGCGCCTGCTCACCTTGCCGCCCGCCGGTCGAACGGCCAAGTCGCGAAATGACCTTATTTGCCGCCGGAACCGCAAGCTGGCCGATCGCGATCCTCTATCCAATATGGATAATGAGGATTTCCCAGATGCGGATCGATGGCGGAGCCGGCAATGACAACCGGCACGGGACGGCCCAGGCCGACGTCTTCTACATGCGCAAGGGCGATGACGTCGCCGCCGGTTGGGGCGGCAATGACACGCTCAATGGCGGCGACGGAAACGACACCCTTACGGGCGGCGACGGCCTCGACGTCCTTTATGGCGATGCCGGCAACGACGAGCTTCGCGGCGGAGCCGACACTGATCAGCTCTACGGAGGTCCTGGCAACGACCGCCTTTGGGGCGGCCCCGGCGGTGACATCTTCTGGTTCAACTCCGTCAACGCCGACACGGACACTATTCAGGATTTCGAAGTCGGAAGCGACAACCTCGGCCTGACCCATATTGACGCCAACTGGAACGTCGCCGGCGATCAGGACTTCCGTTTCATCGGCTCCAACACCTTCAGCGGTCAGCCTGGCGAAGTGCGTTACCGAATTATCGATTTCCAGGACGGCGGACCGCTCATGACATGGGTGGAGTTGAACACTACGGGCAACGGTCTGCCCGAACTGATCATCGCCATGGTCGGCGCCAAGCAACTCACCGCCGCTGACTTCTTCCTCTGAAGCGACCTGAACCGCGCGGCGCTAGGCCGCCGCGCGGGCGTTGGGATCGTAGTTGAGGATCGGCGCCAGCCAGCGTTCGGCCTTGGCGATGTCCCAACCCTTGCGGCGGGCGTAATCCTCGACCTGATCGCGATCGATCTTGCCGACGCCGAAATAGTGGGCCTGCGGGTGGCTGAAATAGAGCCCGGACACCGCCGCGCCCGGCATCATGGCGAAGCTCTCGGTCAGCTGCATCCCGGTGCGGCCTTCCGCCTCCAGGATCTTGAACAGCAGTTCCTTCTCGGTGTGGTCGGGCTGGGCCGGATAGCCGGCCGCCGGGCGGATGCCTTGATATTTCTCGGCGATCAGGCGCTCGGCCTCGAACGGCTCGTCGGGCGCATAGCCCCACAGCTCCACGCGGGCCTTGTAGTGCAGCCACTCGGCGAAGGCTTCGGCCAGGCGGTCGGCCAAGGCCGAGGCCATGATCGCCGAATAGTCGTCGCCGGCCGCCTTGAACCTGGCGACCATCTCGTCCTCGCCATGACCGGCGGTGACCGCGAAGCCGCCCACATAGTCGGCGCCCGCGCCTATCGGGGCGACGAAGTCCGACAGCGCCACATTGGCCTTGCCGGCGCTCTTGGCCATCTGCTGGCGAAGGGTGTGCAGGCGGCCCAGCTCCCTCGTGCGGCTCTCGTCGGCATAGACGACCACGTCGTCGCCGTCGGTGTTGGCGGGCCAGAAGCCGGCTACGCCCTTGGCGGCGAACCACTTCTCGGCGGTGATCTTGTCCAGCATCGCGCGGGCGTCGCGATAGAGGTCGGTGGCGGCCTCGCCGACCACGTCGTCCTCCAGGATCTGCGGATAGCGGCCGATCAGCTCCCAGCTGGCGAAGAACGGCGACCAGTCGATATAGGGGACCAGTTCCTCCAGGCTCGGCTCGAAGGTTCGCAGGCCGATGAACGAGGGCTTGGGCGGCGCATAGTTCGCCCAGTCGACGTCCAGCTTCTTGGCGCGCGCGTCGGCGATGGAGGTCCGGGCCTTCACCTCCTGGCCGCGGGCGAACTGCTCGCGGATGCGGACATACTCGTCGCGCGTCTCGGCCATCACCCGATCCTTCTCGGTGGGCGACAGCAGGTTGGAGACCACCCCCACGGCGCGCGAGGCGTCGAGGACATAGGTGGTCGGACCACGGCGATAGGCCGGCTCGATCTTCACCGCCGTATGGGTGCGGCTGGTGGTCGCCCCGCCGATCAGCAGCGGGATGTCGAAGCCCAGGCGCTCCATCTCGGAGGCCACGAACACCATCTCGTCCAGGGACGGCGTGATCAGGCCCGACAGGCCGATCATGTCGACCCCATGCGCCTTGGCCTCGTCCAGGATGCGGTCGGCCGGAACCATGACGCCGAGATCGACGACCTCGTAGTTGTTGCACTGCAGGACCACGCCGACGATGTTCTTGCCAATGTCGTGGACGTCGCCCTTCACCGTGGCCATCAGGACCTTGCCCGCCGACTGGCGCGCGCCGCCTTCCTTCTCGGCCTCCATGAACGGCATCAGCCAGGCCACCGCCTGCTTCATGACGCGGGCCGATTTGACCACTTGGGGCAGGAACATCTTCCCCGCGCCGAACAGGTCGCCGACCACGTTCATGCCGTCCATCAGCGGACCTTCGATGACGTGCAGCGGGCGCTCGGCCTGCAGGCGCGCCTCTTCGGTGTCGGCGTCGATGAATTCGGTGATGCCGTGGACCAGGGCGTGGGTCAGGCGCTCGCCTACGGGGGCGTCGCGCCAGGCCAGGTCGACGACCTTGGCCGCGCCCTTCTCGCCCTTGTAGCGGGGCGCCATGTCCACCAGACGCTCGGTCGGGTCGGCGCCGTCGGCGCGCTTGCGGTTGAGGATCACGTCCTCGACGGCCTCGCGCAGGTCGGCGTCGATATCGTCATAGACCGGCAGGTCGCCGGCGTTGACGATGCCCATGTCCATGCCGGCGTTGATGGCGTGGTACAGGAACACCGAGTGGATCGCCCGGCGCACCGGCTCGTTGCCGCGGAAGCTGAACGACACGTTCGACACGCCGCCCGAAATCCGGGCGTAGGGCAGCAGCTGCTTGATGCGCCGTGTGGCCTCGATGAAGTCGACGGCGTAGTTGGCGTGCTCTTCGATCCCCGTCGCCACGGCGAAGATGTTGGGGTCGAAGATGATGTCCTCGGGCGGAAAACCCACCTTCTCCACCAGCACGTTGTAGGCGCGCTCGCAGATCTCGACCTTGCGCGCCTCGGTGTCGGCCTGGCCCACCTCGTCGAAGGCCATGACCACCACCGCCGCGCCGTAGCGCAGGCATAGGGTCGCCTGCTCGATGAACTTGGCCTCGCCTTCCTTCAGCGAGATGGAGTTGACGATGGTCTTGCCCTGAACGCACTTCAGACCGGCCTCGATCACCTCCCACTTGGAGCTGTCGATCATGATCGGCACGCGGGCGATGTCCGGCTCGGCCGCCAGCAGGTTCAGGTAGGTGGTCATGGCGACCTGCGAATCCAGCAGGCCCTCGTCCATGTTGATGTCGATGATCTGGGCGCCGGCTTCCACCTGCTGCCGGGCGACGCTCAGGGCTTCGCCGTACTGACCCTCGACGATCAGCTTCTTGAACTTGGCCGACCCGGTGACGTTGGTCCGCTCGCCGATGTTTACGAAGACAGGACGCATCACGCGTAACCCACCCAACCGCGCCAGTTCATGCCCACGTAGAATACCTCGATCATCTTGAACCCGGCCTCGACCAGCAGGGCCTCGTCCCGCTCGGCCGTCACCAGGCCGGGATTGGCTTTCTGGCTGTCATAAGCGCCAGACACGGTTTCAGCGTCGACACCCGACGCCACCGCATAGGCGACGTAACGCTTGATATTGCGCTCGAAATTGGGGCTGCCTCGGTCATCGCAGCGATCCACCAGCACGAAAGGCGCGCCCGGCTTCAGGCGACGATGGATTTCCGTCAGGGTCGCCAGCTTGGAGCCGTCATCGGCGATCATGCCCAGGACGAGGATCAGCGTGGCGGCGTCGAACGGCCCGTCCGGCGCATCGGCGGCGACACCCTCGATAAGCTCCAGCCGGGCGTTGATCTCGTCGCCTACGACGTGGCGCGCGAGATCCAGCATGTTCGGCGCCGGGTCCACCCCGACAAAGCTCCAGTTCGGACCGGCCTTGGCCAGCGCACGGGTGTCCAGCCCCCCGCCGGCTCCAACGATCAGCACGCGGCCATCCTCTGGAACCTGCTCGGCCAGCAGCACGCCGGCCATCTGCAGCACGCCGCCGTGGCCCGGCATGAAGGCCGCCGGCCCCTTCTCGACGTAGCGGGCGACGAACTGCGGGTCGGCGAAGTATTTCTGGAACGCGCTCATGCCAGTTCGAACGGCTCCAGCCCGGCCAGGCGCAGGGCTTTCGCCCGCTCCGGCGGCTGACGCGGGGCGATCCCGCGCACCTCGTCGGCCACGTGGCGGATGTGGTCCGGCGTCGTGCCGCAGCAGCCGCCCAGCAGGTTGACCAGGCCGTCCTTGGCCCACTCGTGCAGCATGTGCGAGGTCTCGTGCGGCTCCTCGTCGTACTGGCCCATGGCGTTGGGCAGGCCGGCGTTCGGATAGGCGCCCACCAGGGTGTCGGCGATCCGCGCCAGCTCGGCGATGTGCGGTCGCATCAGGTCCGCGCCCAGGGCGCAGTTGAAGCCGATGGCGAACGGTTTGACGTGCTTCACCGAGTTCCAGAACGCCTCGACCGTCTGGCCCGACAGGGTGCGCCCCGAGCGGTCGGTGATGGTGCCGCTGATCCAGATCGGCAGCGGCTCATAGCCCTCGTCCTCGAGGTCCTTGATCGCCTTCAGCGCGGCCTTGCAGTTGAGGGTGTCGGTGATGGTCTCGATGAGGAACAGGTCCACGCCGCCCTCGTGCAGGGCGGCCACCTGCTGGCGATAGGCCTCATACACCTGGTCGAAATTCACCCGGCGCGCGCCTGGATCGTTCACGTCCGACGACATGGACAGCATCACGTTCAGCGGCCCGATCGAACCGGCGGCGAAGCGCGGCTTGTGCGGCTCCTTGGCGGTCCACCGATCCGCCGCCTCGCGGGCCAGCCGCGCGCCTTGCAGGTTGATGTCGCGCACGGCGGCGGCGTCGAGCTTGTAGTCCTCCTGCGCGATGGTCGTGGCGCTGAAGGTGTTGGTCTCGGAGATGTCCGCGCCCGCCGCGTAATACTGGTCGTGCAGGTCGGCGATGATGTCCGGGCGGGTGATGCAGAGGATGTCGTTGTTCCCCTTCATCTGCCCGTCATGGTCGGCGAAGCGGTCGCCGCGGAAGTCCGCCTCGTCCAGGCCCCGGCGCTGGATCATCACGCCCCACGATCCGTCCAGGATCAGGATGCGTTCCTTGGCGGCGGCCTTCAGGGCCTCGATACGCTGCGCGCGGGTCATCGGCGTCGCTCCTGCTTGGCCAGTTCCTGGTCGAACGCCGCTTGGGAGGCGTCGATGAAGCGGCCCATCTCGGCCGGATCGACGAAGGGCGTCGGCTCGCCGCGCATCTGACGGCGGCGCTTGCCGGCCAGGTCGGCGAACTCCGGATGGTTGGGCAAGAACACGTCGGTGGGGATCGCCCGCAGCTTGGCGAAGCTGGTCTCGTAGTCCGCCAGGATCTGTGGATAGGCGCGGTTGCCCAGCAGCACGTTCCCCGCCACCGAGGTCGAGCAGTAGAAGGTCACGTTCAGCGGACGATCCCACTCCACCACCGGCAGGGTCCAGGTGGTGCAGCCGCGCGTATGGCCCGGCGTGATGTGGGCGGTGATGGCGACCTCGCCCAGCTTGACCACCTGCAGGTCCTTGATCGTGCGGTCCACCTTCACCGAAGGAAAGCTCGCGCCGCCGTACTCGCTGTCGCCGACATGGACGCCCTTCTCCAGGCCTTCCTCGTCGCCCTTGGCGGCGTAGAGCTTGGCCTTCGTGTCGGCCTTCAGCTGCGCCAGCCCGCCCGCGTGGTCGATGTGGGCGTGAGTGTTGAGGAGGATCTTCACGTCCTCGATCTTGAAGCCCAGCTTGCGGATGCTGGCCTCGACCAGGGGCGCGCCCCCCGGCATGCCGCCGTCGATCAGGATGTGCCCCTGGGAGCCCGAGATCAGGTAGGAAGAAATCCCTTCGGTCCCGACGTACCAGACATTGCCGACGATGCGGTACGGCGCGGCGGGCTTGACCCATTCGGCCGGCCAGCCCTGGGCCATAGCGGTCCTAGATAGCGCCGCCCCGGACAGGGCCGTCGTCAGGGCGAGAGCGGCCAGAGCGATCCTCATGCCGCGGCCTCCGACGGAGCCGGCGCGGGCTCGCGCACGCCCAGCACCCGGCACAGGGCGTAGACCAGGTCGGCCCGGTTCAGGGTGTAGAAGTGGAAGTCCTTGAACCCCTGCTCCTCCAGCTTGGCGCACATCTCGGCGGCCACCGAACAGGCGATCAGGCGGCGGGTCTCCGGATCATCGTCCAGCCCGTCGAACAGGTTGGCCAGCCAGCCCGGCACCGTCGCCTCGCAGGCAACGGCCATGCGCTTGAGGCCCTTGAAGTTGGTCACCGGCATGATCGCCGGGATGATCGGGATGGCGATCCCCGCCCCCCGAGCCTTGTCGACGAAGCGCAAGAAGGCGTCGATGTCGAAGAAGAACTGGCTGATCGCCCGCGTCGCCCCGGCATCCACCTTGGCCTTCAGCACGTCGATGTCATGCGCCAGGGACGGGCTTTCCGGATGCTTCTCCGGATAGGCGCCGACCAACACCTCGAACGGCGCGATGCGGCGGATGGCCTGGGTCAGCTCGGTGGCGTTCTGATAGCCGTCGGGACGCGGGACATAGACACCCCCGACGCCCGAACCGCCCTCCTCCGGCGGCGGGTCGCCGCGCAGGGCGACGATGTGGCGGACCCCCGCCTCCCAGTATTCGCGGATGACCTCGTCCACTTCCTCGCGGCTGGCGCCGACGCAGGTCAGGTGCGCGGCCGGCAGCAGGCTGGTCTCGTCCAGGATGCGGCGCACCGTGCGGTGGGTCCGCTCGCGGGTCGAGCCGCCCGCGCCATAGGTCACCGACACGAACGACGGGCCCAGCGGCTCCAGCCGGCGGATGGACGACCACAGGGTTTCTTCCATGGCCTCGGTCTTGGGCGGGAAGAACTCGAACGACACGTTCAGGCGCGACTGCGCGCGCTCCGCGGCGCGGGCGACGGGGCCGATGACGCGGCGGGGTTCGGCGGCGCTCATGCGGCGCTCCTCTGTACTGAAGCAGGACGGCGACCCGTCCAGATCTTGACGGTCAGGCCGCCGTCCTTGGCCGGCGGCAGATCGACTTCGGCCCGCCCTTCCAGACCAGCGGCCGACAGCCAGCGCAGCATCTCGGCGTCGGAAAAGCCCAGGCGGCGATGCTGGTGCGCCTCGCGCAGGAACTCCAGGCGATGCGGCGCGAAATCGACGATCAGCAGCCGACCGCCCGGCGCCACCAGCCGCGCGGCCTCGGCCACGGCGGCGGCGGGATCGCCCAGGTAATGCAGCACCTGATGCACCGTCACCAGATCAGCCGAGGCGTCCGGCAGGCGGGTGAAGAAGATGTCCCCGTGGCGCAGCTCGCAATGGTCCAGCCCCGCCTTGGCCGTCTCGGCCCGGGCGATGTTCAGCATGTGCTGCGACAGGTCCAGCCCCAGGGCGCTGGACGCCTTGCGGCCCAGAAGGGTCAGCATCCGCCCGGTGCCCGCGCCCAGATCGACGAGCCCCCGGAACGGCCCCGGCCCGGCGGCGGCGATGATCGCCTTCTCCACATCGGCCTCGGCCACATACAGCGAGCGGATTTCGTCCCAGCGGGCGGCGTTGCGGGCGAAATAGGCGCTGGCCTCGGCGGCGCGTTCGGCCCGCACCTCGCCCAGGCGTTCGGCGTCGGCGCGCGCCTCGGGATCGGCGGGATCGATCGGGGCCAGGGCGGCGTCCACCATGGCCCGGCCCGGTCCGTGGGCGGCCAGGCGATAGAACACCCAGGCCCCGTCCGGGAAGCGCTCCACCAATCCGGCCTCGGCCAGCAGCTTCAGGTGCCGCGAGACGCGCGGCTGGCTCTGGTCCAGGATGCGGCACAGCTCCAGGACCGACAGCTCTTCCTGGGCGAGCAGGGCCAGAACCCGCATGCGGGTGTCCTCACCCGCCGCGCGCAAGATCTCCACCACCTGGGCCATGCTGATCGACATGGAGACATAAAGATATCTTTATGTCCTTTTGGCAAGCGGTTTGTGCGGTCGAAACCCTATTCCTGCACAGGGCTGGGCAGCGGCTCGCCGTGGAAGAAGGCGCGCAGGTTCTCGACGGTCAGGCCGACCATCTGCGGGATGGCGTCCACGGTCGCCCCGGCCAGGTGCGGGCTCAGCACCGTGTTGGGCACGCCTTCCCAGCGGGCGGGCGGGGTCGGCTCTGCCTCGAACACGTCCAGGGCGGCCATGCCCAGCTTGCCGTCCTTCAGGGCGGCGATCATCGCGTCCTCGTCGATCACCGAGCCCCGGGCGACATTGACCAGGCAGCCCTGCGGCCCCAGCGCCTCGATGACGGCGGCTGAAATCAGCCCCTTGTTCTCGGGCGTGGCGCGGCAGGCGACGATCAGCACGTCGCTGTCGCGCGCCAGGGTCATGACGCTGTCGGCGCGCGGCCAGCGGCTTTCCTTGGGGTTGGGGCCCCACCAGGAAACGGTCATGCCGAACGCCTCCAGCCGGCGGGCCGTCGCGTCGCCGATATGGCCCAGCCCCACGACCCCGGCCTTGCGCCCGCGCAGGGAGCGGCGCGAGTGCATCCGGTCGCCCGGCCCCCAGCGGCCGTCGCGCACCCGGCGGTCGCCCTCGACGATCCCGCGCCAGGCGCCGATCAGCAGGCCTACGGCCACGTCGGCCACGTCCTCGGCGTTGACGCCGGTGGAATGGGTGACGGCGATCCCGTGCTGGCGGCACCACGCCATGGGCACGCCGTCATAGCCGGCGCTGACGCAGGCGATCAGGCCCAGGCGCGGCATCTCGGCCAGCATGTCGATGGGCAGCGGCATCTCGCCCGCATGGACGATGGCCTGGACCTTCAGGCCCGGCCCCGACAGGAAGCTCAGCGTGTCGGCGCTGTCCCACAGGCGAACGACCTCATAGGTCGCCTCCAACATGGCCTGCAGCGGCATCAGCATCTCGTGCGAAAGCAGGATGCAGGGCTTTTCCGTCGTCTCGGCCATGGGCGCTCCTCGTTGCGTCTTCTTGTAACGCAACGCTAGAGCGTTAGGGCGGCCTCAGCCAAGATCGGAGTGGATGAACGCCGCGCTTCCGTAGGCGCCGATCAGGTTCACCCCGAACGCCGCGCCGTCCGCCAGGTCCATCAGATAGGCGTCCAGCGCCTTGGCGTAGACGCCGACGCCGGCCTTCTCCGCCTCGGTCAGCAGCCAGCCGACCATGGCCGCCTTGGCCCCGATGCCGCGGTCCCCGCCGTAGCTGGCGAAATAGTCCAGGCGGGTCATGCCGCCGCCGATGTCGGCGTCGAGGATCTGGTCCACGCGGGTCGCCGCCGGCGCCGCGCCGAAGATCGTCGCATAGGCCTTGGACACCGCGTCGTCGAAGCTCAGCGCGCCATAGATCGACAGGAACCCGTCCTTGCCCTCGCCCTGCTTGCCCAGGTTCACCGCGAAGTTGATGTAGCGGTTCTCGACGTTGAAGGCGGTGTAGTAGGCGCTGTTCAGGTGGTTGGCGTTGCCGCCGGCGTTGGTCAGCAGATAGTCCATGCCGCCTTCGCTGGGCGTGGAGCCGACGAAGAACTGATAGGCCAGGGCCGCGACCTTGGTCGTGCCGGCCGCCGCGTCGACGATCTTTTCATAGGCCTGGGCCTGATTGATCTGCCCGGTGGCGACCTGCGTGGTCAGGTTGGTCAGCAGCGCGCGTTCCGCCTCCGACGAAGGGGCGTGGCGCATGATGTTGGCGAAGGCCGCGTCGAGCGAGGCGGTGGGCGCCGCGTTGGCGCCGCCCGCCAGGGCGATGGTGATGTCGCTGAACTGCAGCTTCTCGATGGCTTTCAGCGTGTCGGTCCCATCCGGCGCGCCGCTGCGCAGGTCGCGGATGGTGATCGTGCCGTCGGCCGCCGTGGTCCAGCTGTAGTTGGCCCGCGCGCCCGAATAGACCGCCGTGTCGGTCCCCGCCCCGCCGTCGATGGCGTCGTTTCCGCCGCGGCCTTCCAGCTTGTTGTCGGCCGCGTTGCCGGTGATGGAGTCATTGCCCCCGCCGCCGCGCGCGTTCTCGATCGTCACGCCATAGGCGATGGAGATGTTCTTGGTCATCGACAGGGCGTCGCTGAACGCGCCGGCGTTCAGGTCGATGCGCGAGACCAGGTTGGTCCCCGACAGGTCCAGGGTGTCATTGCCGCCGCCGTCCCAGAGGGTCACGATCGGCTGCTTGGTCAGGCTGAAATCGTAGGACGCCCGGCCCGCCGTGCTGTTGAAGCCATAGACGGTGTCGCCGGTGCGGGTGCTCATGTTCGCGCCGTACATGGCCTGCAGCCCGGCCACGTCGTGCAACAGCAGTGTCGAGCCCGAATAGATGGCGTTGTCGGCGTCGAACAGGAAGTCGGCGCCGGTCTCGGACGCCTGGAAGTACGACATGATCGTGTACTGCCGGCTATCCTGCATGAACGTGGCGTGGTCGGCATAGGTGATCTTGCCGCCATTGGCGTTGTAGTCGCCGGGATGCAGCGCCCCCAGGCCGTGCACGATCTCGTGCATCAGGGCCATGAAGTTGTAGCCGCCGTAGAACCACTTGCGCTCGGCCACCGCGTCCGGGTTCAGCCACACCTCGGCCGACCGCAGGCTGGAGCCGGAACTGCGCCAGCTGGCGTGGCCCCATTCGTAGTCAGCCGCACCGTTGTCGGCGCCGAGGCGGATGCGTCCGATGCTCGCGCCGTCGTCCACCGTCTCGACGAACTTCAGGTTGATGACGTCGGAAATCAGGTCGAACGCCGCGCGGGTGTAGTTGCGCTCCTCGGCGGTCAGGGCCTTGAAGTCCGCGCCAACCGACAGCGGTCCGCTGGTCATGAAGCTGAACTGAACAATCCCGCTCGACCAGCTCAGATTGTTGCGGTCGTAATTGGTGATGATCTTGTCGGTGGACCATACCGGCTTGTTCGCAGCCGCCGCCGACAGGCTTCCGTCCCCCGCCGCGAGGGTCTCATGTGCGGTTACGCCGGCCGCGCAAGCCGCGCAGCCGCATGTCTGCCACTCAGATTCGAAAGCCACTGGCTGCTCCGGACGCCCCTAAGCGTGTCTCACTGGAGCACGCAGAAATCGAGCGTGCCTATACCAAGCTTTCTACAAGATTACACAGCGACCGGATGTAGCAGAAGAGCGCGACTATTTGAAGTAGTGAAGGTTGCTAGAGTAGAGAAACTATCGCTTTGGTTGCTCCAGCCCCTTTTGCAACCCTCCTGCCAATTGGAAGTAGAATTCCTTGCGAGGTAACGGTTAGCGAGAGTTACCGCGCACAACTCTTGCTGGCGAACGCCGCGCGCAGAGCGGAAAAGCTTAGCAATGCGGCATTTGAACGCTGTCGATCTTCAGAACCGCCGCCTGCCGCTCACCGTCTCGAAAAACAGACGGAAATCGCCCATCAGCGACCACAGGGGATAGGTGAAGGTCGCCGGTCGGTTCTTCTCGAAGAAGAAGTGCCCTATCCAGGCGAAGGCGTAGCCGCAGATCAGCGCCGCCACCCCCAGCCGCCAGTCGCGCAGGACCACCGCAGAGATCGCCAGGGCTATGGAGCATCCCGTGCCGATGATGTGCAGCCGCCGGCTGGTCCGGTTCGAGTGCTCATGCACGTAGAAGGGATAGAACTCGCGAAAGCTGCGATAGCGCTCGCCGTCGGCGGGAGTTGGGGCCGCGCCCATGGATCGTTTCCTCGGTCTTGTTTAGGGAAAGGATCGGACATCAACCGCTGATCGGCAAGACATGACCTCCGCCTCCAACAGCGCCCTGCCGACTATCGGCCTGATCGGCGGCATGAGCTGGGAAAGCTCGGCCGAGTACTACCGCATCATCAACCAGCGCACCCGCGAGGCGCTGGGCCAGACCGCCTCGGCCCAATGCCTGATGTGGTCCTTCGACTTCTCCCGCATCGAGGCCCTGCAGCACGACGGCCGCTGGGACGAGCTGACCGACCTGATGATCGACGCCGCCCGGCGGCTGGAGGCCGGCGGCGCGGACTTCCTGGTCATCTGCACCAACACCATGCACCGCATGGCCCCGGCCATCGAGGCGGCGGTGAAGGCGCCGCTGCTCCACATCGCCGACGCCACGGGGATGCGCATCGTCGCCGACGGGCATCGGCGCGTGGGCCTGCTGGGCACCGCCTTCACCATGGAGAAGGACTTCTACAAGGGCCGCCTGGCCGAGCGCTTCGGCCTGGAGGTGATCGTGCCGTGGGAGGAGGACCGCAAGGTCGTCCACGACGTCATCTATCAGGAGCTGATCTGCGGCCGCATCGAGCCGGCCTCGCGCGAGGCCTATCGCCAGATCATCGCCCGCCTCGTCGAGGCCGGCGCCGAGGCGATCATCCTGGGCTGCACCGAGATCATCCTGCTGGTCGGCCAGGAAGACAGCGCGGTGCCGGTCTACGACACGACCAGCATCCACGCTCATGCGGCCTGTGACCGGGCGCTGGGGATGCGAAAGTAGATAAAATCCTCCCCCCCTTGGGGAGGGGGACCGCGAAGCGGTGGAGGGGGCTGAGGCGAGACCTCTGATTCAACAGGGCCCCCTCCGGCCCTCTGGGCCACCTCTCCCTGGGGGAGGATTTGGGGCGCCGCGCCCTAACGCCGCTTCAATCCCCCCAGCACCCCGCGGATCAGCTCCCGCCCAAGCTGGCTGCCGATGGTCCGCAGCATGGACTTGGTGAAGGCCTCGCCCGCCGACTGGCGGTTGGAGCGGCGGGGCGCGGCGCGCGGCCGTTCCTCGCGCTCTTCCACCCGCGCCCTGGGCTTCTGGCTCTTGGCCGCCGCCCCGGCGCGGTCCTGCAGCATTTCGTGCGCCGAGATCCGGTTCATGGGCGTGTCGTACATACCGCGCACCGGGCTGGCCGCCTGCGCCGCGTCACGCTCGAACGGCGTCGCCGGGCCGATGCGAGAATTGGGCGGCCGCACCTTGGTCCGCGCCACCACGGTCGGCGCGCCCTTCTCGTCCAGCACGGAGACCAAGGCCTCGCCCACCCCCAGGTTCTGGATCGCCTCGGCGGTGTCGAAGGCCGGGTTGGGCCGGAAGCTCTCGGCCGCCGCCTTCAGTCCCTTCTGTTCCGACGGCGTATAGGCGCGCAGGGCGTGCTGCACCCGGTTGCCCAACTGCGCCAGCACGCTGTCGGGCACGTCGGCCGGGTTCTGGGTGACGAAATAGATGCCCACGCCCTTGGAGCGGATCAGGCGCACCACCTGCTCGATCTTCTGCAGCAGGGACTTGGGCGCGTCGCGGAACAGCAGGTGCGCCTCGTCGAAGAAGAAGACCAGCTTCGGCTTCTCCGGATCGCCGACCTCCGGCAGCTCCTCGAACAGCTCGCTCATCAGCCACAGCAGGAAGGTGGCGTAGAGCTGCGGGCTGGCGATCAGCTTGTCGGCCGCCAGCACGTTCACATAGCCGCGCCCCTGGGCGTCCGTCCGCATCAGGTCGGCCAGCCGCAGGGCCGGTTCGCCGAAGAACGCCTCGCCGCCCTGGTTGCGCAGGGTCAGCAGCTGCCGTTGCAGCGCCCCCACCGTGGCCGGCGCCACATTGCCGTAGACCTGGCCGATCTCCTTGGCGTTCTCCGCCAGATAGGCCAGCACCGACTGCAGGTCGTCCAGGTCCAGCAGCAGCAGCCCCTCGCGGTCCGCCACCTCGAAGGCGATGTGCAGCACGCCTTCTTGCACCTCGTTCAGGTCGAACAGCCGCGCCAGCAGGGTCGGCCCCATCTCCGAGATGGTCGCCCGGATCGGATGCCCCTTCTCCCCGAACAGATCCCAGAACACCACCGGCGCCGCCGACGGCGACAGGATCAGGCCCATCTCGGCCGCCCGCGCCTGCATCTTCTCGTTCGGTGTGCCGACGGCCGCCACCCCCGACAGGTCGCCTTTGACGTCAGCGGTGAACACCGGCACCCCGGCGTCGGAAAAGCCCTGGGCCAGCACCTGCAGGGTGACGGTCTTCCCCGTCCCCGTGGCGCCGGCGATGATCCCGTGGCGGTTGGCCCGATCGAGGCGCAGGCCCTCCGGCTTGTCCGAAAAGCCGATCATGACGTCGGTCATACGCGTGCTCCCTGGCGTCTGGCGCGGCAGCTTAAACGTCGGGGAGACGAAAGGCGATCAGCCGTGCAGGCGTGATCGCGCCGTGGGCGTCAGGCGCAGGCGTTGGACCGGGCGCTTCAGCCAGCCCGCCAGCCTGGCCTCGACCCGCGCCCAGTCAGGATTGCGCGCCAGATCGCCCAGCGCGCGGTCATAGGCGGCGGCGTCGGTAAAGCGGGCGAACCAGATGAAGGACGGCAGGTTCTCCCGCACCGGCAGACGGGGAAAGGTGTTGGCGCTCCCCTCCGTCATCAGCGGCGCAAAAGGTGCGATCCCCGCCGTCTGCAACACCGGCTCCGCCTCCGACCGGAAGAACCGCAGGAAGGCCGCATCGGCCGGCGCCTTCAGATTGTGGATATGCACCGCCAGGAAGCCGGGACCGTCGCCGGCCGCCTCCACGGGCGCGCGCTGGTCCAGATCGAAGCCTTCTCCCGCCGGCTTCAGCAGCAGGACGTTGTCATTGTCGATCAGGGTGGTGTTGGCCGCCTCGCGGTTCGCCTGCCACACCGCCCCGCCATAGAAGGCCTCCAGCGCCTTGCGCCGCGCTTCCATGTCGGGAAAGCCACGCAGCCAGACGAAGCTATCGGGATCGTCCAGGTTCCGGAACTGGCCGATCACGCTCATCCCCGCCGCCTCCTGCGGCTCGATGAACCGCCCGTCGAACAGGTCGATCAGCACGTCGCGCTTCTCGGGATGCATCACATACTGGCGCAGCTCGACCACCCCGCCGGCCCAAGGCGCGGCCTGGGAGAGGGCCGGGGCCAGGAACGGCGCCGCCAGGCTGGCGGTGAAGGCGCGGCGGTTCATCAAACGGCCTCCGATCGCACGAAATCCATGACCCAGTTAGTCTCCCAGGTCGCGCCGCCATCCAGGGAGAAGGCCTGCGCCCAGCGCGCACTGTTCGCCTTGATCTGCGACCACACATAGCGCGCGCGGATCGGCCGCCCCCCGTCCACATCGTCGCCCTCGAACATCCCGACGCCATTGTCGAACCGCCCATGCACGGGCGCCTGCAGCAGGCCCTCCGCCGGGTTCACCCAATAGATCGACCAGCGTCGCGCCTTCAGGTCGAAGGTCCGCAGGGCGAAGCCGAACGGCTGCCCCTCCCGCCGGTGCTCCTCCACATTGACCACCCCGTCCAGGCGCGGCTCGCAGGTCACGACACCCTTGAACTCCAGCCAGTCGTCGCCGCCCACATGACGCTCCTTCAACCGGCGATGGGTCACGGCCCAGCGGCCGAACAGGAAATCGAAATCGGATGGCATGACGTGTCCCCTTGCGCGGGCTTTCGCCCTTCGCCGACTGACTATCCCGCTATAACTGACATCGAATGTCAGGATTTTCTGCTAGGCTCGAAAAATGCGTGCGAGCCGCCTCCTGTCGATCCTGATGCTGCTGCAGACCCGCGGCCGCATGACCGCCGAGGCGCTGGCGGCGGAGTTCGAGGTTTCCGTCCGCACCATCTATCGCGACATCGACGAACTCAGCGCCACCGGGGCGCCGGTCTATGCCGACCGCGGCCGTCTGGGCGGCTTCGCCCTGCTCGACGGCTATCGCACCCGGCTCACCGGCCTGACAGACGCCGAGGCCGAGACCCTGTTCCTGGGCGGCGTCGCCGGACCGGCCGCCCAGTTGGGCCTCAGCGAGGCCATGGCCGCCAGCCAGCTGAAACTCCTCGCCGCCCTGCCGCCGGAACGCCAGGCCGCGGCCGAGCGCATCGCCGCCCGCTTCCACCTGGACCCGGTCGGCTGGTTCCGCGAGGCCGACAACGCCGAGCGCCTTCCCGCCCTGGCCCAGGCGGTGTGGACCAGCCGCCGCTTGGATGTGCGCTACCACAGTTGGAAAGGGGTGGTGGACCGCCAGCTTGAGCCCCTGGGCCTGATCCTGAAGGCCGGCGTCTGGTATCTGGCCGCCAGCGTCGCCGGAAGCGAGCCGCGCGGCTATCGGGTCGAGAACATCCTCGACATGACCGCGCGCGACGACACCTTCGACCGCCCGGCCAGCTTCGATCTGGAAGCCTTTTGGAAAGCCTTCTCCAGCCGTTTCGAGACGGACATCTACACCGGCGAGGCAAGCCTGCGCGTCACCCAGGAAGGCCTGCGCCGCCTGTCCCACCTGGGCGCGGCCACCGCCGCCGCCGTTCGCGGCAAGACCGCCGGCGCCGGCTGGATCGAGGTCGTGGTTCCCATCGAGTCCGTCGCCCACGCCAGCATCGACTTCCTGCGCCTGGGCGCGGAGGCGGAGGTGTTGTCGCCACCGGAGTTACGCGAGGGCCTGGCGGCGACGTTTCGCAAGCTGGCGCAGACCTACGGCTGATAGCCCGGACCATCCGCGTCCCGCTCCGCCTCGCGCCGCCGGCGCTCGGCCTCCATGTACTTGCGCCACTTGGTGCGCAGCACACCGGGCCGTTCCGGAAAGCGCTCGTTGAGAAACTCGGCCCCCGCCACCCGGTCGGTGCGGAAGGTGCGGAAGTCGGTTCGCAGTTCGCACCAGGCGATCAGCAGCCGCACCGTCTCCATATAGCCCACCGTCACCGGCCATATGGTGCGCTGGGTCGGCCGTCCCTGCTCGTCGCGATAGTCCAGCACGATCTTGCAGCCGGTGCGGATCGAGGTGCGCACCTGCCCCATGTCGATGGAGTCCTGCTGCACGTTCCAGGAGTTGAACGCCCGCCCCGCCGGCTCCAGCACGTGGGGCCTCAAGGTCTCGGGAACGGCGCTGGCGATCTTGGCGATCAGATCCTCAGCCGCGCGGGCCAGGGCCGGGTCGCCGCGCCCCGCCACCCACTGGGCGCCCAGCACGGCGGCCTCGATCTCGTCGGGTGTCAGCATCAAAGGCGGCATGTCGTATCCGTCCTCCAGCACATAGCCCAGGCCCGCCTCGCCCCGGATCGGAGCGCGCTGGCCCATCAGGGCCGCGATGTCGCGATAGACGCTGCGTTTGGACGTCTCCAGCTCCACCGCGATCGCGTCCGCCGTGATCGGCCCGCGGGCCCGGCGGAGGATCTGGATGATCTGGAAAAGGCGTTCGGCGCGTCTCATGGCGGACCTCTAGCTGAGCCATGCTGACAGCATGCTGGCAGCAGGGTGGCGGTAGCAAGTCCCCGTCGGCCGCCGCTTCGGGGCCGTGACGATGGAGGGACCGCGATGATCAAGCTCTATGGCGCCGGCGAAGGCTTCGGCCTGCCCGAATACAGCCCCTATGCCTGCAAGACCGAGGTGCAGCTGCAGATGGCCGGCCTGGCTTACGAGAAGCATCGCTCCCCGCCGCACATGTCGCCCAAGGGTCAGCTGCCCTTCATCGACGACGGCGGCAAGATCGTCGCCGACTCCACCTTCATCCGCGTGCATGTGGAGGAGACTTACGGCATCGACCTCGACGCCAGCCTCACCAACGCCCAGCGCGGCCAGGCCTGGGCCATCGAGCGGATGATCGAGAACCATTTCGGTTGGGTCTGCGCCTGGACGCGCTTCATGATCCCCGAGAACTACGAAAAGGGCCCCGCCCGCTGGTTTGACCACCTGCCCGCCGCGCAGGCCGAGGAGATGCGGGCCATGGTTCTCGACAAAGTCCAGGCCAACCTGATGTCGGTCGGGATCGCCCGTCACACCCCCAACGAGATCCTGGCCATGGGCGACTGGTCGCTGCAGTCCCTGTCGGCGATCCTGGAGTGCCAGCCCTACCTGATGGGCGACCGGCCGTCGGGCGTCGACGCCACGGCGTTCGCCATGCTGGCGGGGCTGATGTCGCCGTTCTTCGACAGCCCCCTTCGCCGCCGGGCCGAGCGGTACGGCAACCTCGTCGCCTATGTCGACCGCATGATGGCCCGGCACTACCCGGACCATCCCTGGGGCGAGCTGCCGATCGCGGCTTAGGGCTAGTGCGGCCAGACTTCCTTCAGCACGGAAACCTGGCCGTTCTTGACCATGATCTCCAGGGACGGGTCCTTCGGGACGCCGGCGGCGAACAGCTCGTAGATCACCGAGCCGTCGGTCTGCTTGCTCTCGATCACCCGCACGGGCTCGACCTTCTTCTCGGCCTTGGCTGCGGCGGCGCGGACCTCGGCCGGGGCGTCGGCCCAGGCGATGTCGCGCTGAATCTCGACGACGCTATAGGCGCCCTCGCCCGTCTGCATGACGTCCAGCTCGATCTCGCCCTTCGGGGTCGTCCCCTCGACGTCGAAGTAGATGCGGCCTTCCCGCTCCTTCTTCTGCGCCTCGGTGATGGTGATGTCGGGGACCGTGCCCTTGACCAGGGCGACCACCGCCGACGGCAGGCCGGCGGGCTTCAGTTCGGTGATCTTGGTGACCGGCGGCTGGGCGTGCGCGACGGCCGTGACCACGGCGCCGGCGCTCAGGGCCAGGATGAAGGGGCGGACTTTCGACATGGGCGCTCCTCGAAGATGAGGCGGGCACAATGGCCCATGGCGGCCCGTCCACCAAGACGTCAAAGGCCCGGCGCTGAACGCCGGGCCTCCAACCTTCCGTCCTTTCGGACGATCAGAACCGGTAGCTGGCCGTCATCCGCACCGAATGCAGCTGCGTCAGGTCCTTGGAGCGGCGCATGTCCGTCCCTGCGCTGTTGACCAACAGGAACGGATTGCCGGCCGGGGCCGGACCGCCGGCCCGCGCCGTCGCGCCCTCATTGTCGAAGTTGCTGTAGAGGTACTCCACGCCCAGCGACACGTCGTCGGTCAGCTTGCGCTCATAGCCGCCCCCGACCTGATAGCCGTTCACCCACTTGTCGTCGTTCGTGACGGTGAAGGTGTTGGCGCGATTGCTGGTGGTGAAGCGGTCGCGCATCTCGGCCCGGGCGACGCCGCCGGTGGCGTACAGCAGGTTGTCGCCCATGGCGTAGCCGGCGCGGGCCCGCAGGGCGCCCCAGCCGTTCAGCTCGCGGCTGAAGGTGTAGAAGGCCGGCGTGGTCGAGAAGCTGGTGACGTCGTCATCCAGGTTCAGGCGGGTGACCTCGGCGACGCCGCCGACCACCCAGTTTCCGAACTGCCAGTCATAGCCGGCGCGGGCGCCGAACTCGAAGTTGCTGTCCTTGTCGCCCGTGCAGCCGGCCCCGCGGGCCGCGCCGCGCGCGACGCCGTCGCAGGAGCCGGGCGAGAAGGCGTCAGCCCCCGCGCCGGTGCGCACCGTGTCGTTGAACTGGCCGTCCAGATTGGTGTCGAACACCAGGCGCTCGCCCTGCGCATTGGCGCGCTGCCCCCAGCCCATCTGGGCGCCCACATAGCCGCCCGACCAGTCGCGGGTCGTCTGGGCGTTGGCGGCGGAACCGGCGGCGACAGCCGCGACGGCGGCGGCGGTGAGGAGGATGTGCTTCATGCGTAACCCGTTTACTGGCCGACGCTTCCCGACGATCGGAAAGGCCGAATGGGGTCCACAACGCACCGCCGCCCGGTTTCGGTGTGGCCCAAATGGCACGGACGCCGATATGCGGACCAAGCTTGAGCGGACGCAAAAGGCCTTGCATTTCAACGCACGGTGAAGCTCAAAGCCTGCAACGACGGGCGATCTGGGCCGTTAAGCAGGCGCCTTCGAACGCGCCCGCCGCGTCTGACTATAAAGTGAGAAGAAATGAGCGTCGCCTTCACGCGGGAAGAGGATCACGAGGCCACGGCCGCCGATCTGCCGGACCGCCCGATCTCCGCCCACGCCAACCTCGTCACCCCTGCGGGCCTGGCCATGATCGAGACCGAACTGGCCGACGCCCGCGCCGCCTACGCCGCCGCCCAGTCGGCCGGCGACGTCAGCAGCGACCGCACCGCCATGGCCCGCGCCACCCGCGACCTGCGCTACTGGTCGGCCCGCCGCGCCAGCGCCCAGCTGGTCGAGCCGACGCCCGACGCTCAGGTCGTCACCTTCGGCGGCCAAGTCACCTTCGACCGCGACGACGGCCGCCGCCAGACCTTCCGCATCGTCGGCGAGGACGAGGCCGATCCGGCCAACGGCGCGGTCTCCTACGTCTCCCCCCTGGCCCAGGCCGTGCTAGGCAAGGCGGTCGGGGACGAGGTGATGGTGGCGGGCTCGGAAGTGGAGATCGTGGCGGTGGGGTAGACGTCTCCTCCCCCGCTTCGCAAGGGAGGAGAGATCAGCCCCCCAGGAACATCCGCACGTTCTTGGCCAGGAACTTGGGGTCGAAGGGCTTGGTCACCGCCCCCTTGCCGCCCATGGCCCGCAGCTCCTGCAGGGTGACCGCGTGCGAGTGGCCGGTGACGAACACCACCGGCGTCTCGGCGTGACCGGGCAGGCGGCGCATCTCCTGCAGCACGGTCAGCCCGTCCATCCCCGGCATCACCAGGTCCAGCAGCACCGCGTCCGGATGATGCCGCGCCAGGATCGTAAGCGCCTCCTCGCCGGACGAGGCGTAGGTCACCGTCATCTCCGGATCCAGCGACAGGGCGGCGTCCGCGAGGTCGTGCATGTCGGGGTCGTCATCGACATAGAGCAGGTTCAGCGGACGCATCACGATCCTCACATTACGCGGAGCGGTCGTCTCAGTATCCACACGCGGACCTGCGGCGCCTAGTCGCTCATCTCGCGTTCATCAAGTTGTCGTAAGGTCGCTTGCAAGTGCAACAGCAAGGCCAGACTCCCATGCGACAGCGTCAACTCCTCGACGCCTTCGTGCTCGAACTGAACAACACGACGGCGGCCCGCGAAGCTTTTGACAGCCTCCCCGCGCCCCTCAAGCCCGGCGCCGAACTGCTGATCCGCCACGACAGCGCCCAGATCGCCACCCCGTCGGCCGACGCGGTCGAATGGCTGAAGACCTACTATTGCAGTCACGGCGGCGAGGCCCTCGCCGCCTAAAGACTAGAGGAGACGGCGAGGCTCTCGCCGCCTAAGGGCGTCTCAATCCCGCTCATCCCCGCCAAGGCGGGGACCCAAGCTGAGATGCCGTATGGATCCCCGCCGTCGCGGGGATGAGCGGCGGTGGGTGCGGTGCCCCCAATTGATCCCACCTTCGACCCAACAAAAAGGGCGACGCCTTTCGGCGCCGCCCTCGTCGGTGTCACGCAGCTGTAGGGGGATCAACTGCTGCAAGAGCTCAACAAGTCTCCGACTCGTACACATTGAGGGAAGGCGGCAAGAAAAACAACCTCCAATTGTTTTTCTGTGGTGGGATATCTCGCCGCATGGTCAAGCTTGGAGCAAGACAGCCTCGCCACGGGTTTCCCACGGGTCACGCCGCCGCCAAAGGAGCTCCGTCCGCCATGGCCCAGTCCCAGCCCCCCAAACACGCCCGCGCGCCCCTCGCCATCCAGGCCGTGCAGGCCCAGATGGCCGGCGCCGTCGTTCTGACCTCTCCCGCCATCGGCGCCGACGGCCGCATCGACCCGATCTACAGCGCCGATCAGGACAACCTCTCCCCGCCCCTGGCCTGGAACCGGGTGCTGGAGGCGCGCAGCTTCGCCCTGATCGTCGAGGACCCCGACGCCCCCGGCGACGATCCCTTCGTCCACTGGATGATCTGGGACATTCCCGGCACCGTGACCGAGCTGCACCGCGGGGTGATGGAAGGCCCCTATCCGCAAAGCCCCGTTGGCCCGATCCAGGGCAAGAACGGGCACGGCCACAACGCCTGGTTCGGCCCCCGGCCGCCCGCCGGCCACGGCCTCCACCGCTACCACTTTCAGCTCTTCGCCCTGGCCAAGCCCCTGGGCATGGGCCCCAACACCGCCCTGCCCGACCTGCTCAACGCCCTGAAGGCCAACACCATCGCCAGCGGCGAACTGGTCGGCACGTTCGAGACCAAGGACCCCGCTGACCTCTCCCCGCCCCGAACCTTCGCCGCCCACGACGCCGGGCGGGGTGGGCTGGATGAGGACGACGTGGACCGCCACGCGCCGCATGACGGGGATGGGGTGGTGAGGCGGTAGCGGCTGGCGTAGGCCGCCCGCCCGGCTGAGCTCAGTTCAGCCTGGTTTTGACGATGAGCGAGCCGTCGGCTTGCGGTTGCTCGACCCGCAGGACCTGGCGCGTGATCTTGTCGACAAAGAAGCGGCTGGCGGGAAAGGCGTCCTCGGCCTGGGCGTCGAGCAGGACAAGCCAGCATGCGGCGGCGCGGCGGCCTGGGGCCGGGGCCGAGACCTCGCCCGCCACCGAGACGATGTAGGGTTTCGCCGGGCCGCCGCCGGGATGATAGAACACCATCCGCCCAGACCAGCCCTTCTTGAGGTCGAGAACCTCCATCATCTCAAGGTCGGTCTCGAAGTTGAAGGCTGGCTCCTCCAAAGGCGCCTTGAAGTCCTTGCGCGCGTTGTCGGACATCCGCGCCAAGCCCGTCACGGCGTCGGGCGCGAACTGGAACCCCTCATGGGTGGTCTGGCCGTCGCGAAGCCAATGGCGCTCGTGCGTGAGGGGCGCGAAGCTGTCCGCATCGAACCACGAGTTCAGCTCGAGCTGGTTCTTGCTCGGCGCCGCGGCGGTCCAGAGCTGGGTGACGTGCAGGCGCTTTTGGCCGTCGACGGTCTCGAACTTCACCGTCCGGCGCCACATGTCCATCGGACGCGCCACGCCGTCCTTTTCCAGGCTTCTCAGATAAAGCCGCGTGCCCTCCTTGAGGGTCGCCAATCTCGCCATGGGTCCGCCCGCGGTGATCGCGACCGGCTCGGCGAGGGATGGGCTCGCCGCGGCCATGACGAGGAGGCCGGCCACGACGGCCAGCAAGGACGAGCATTTGGTCGATCGCATAAGCGCTCCGAAGCGGCGAGTTGGCCGAACATTGCCGATCAGCGTTTGGCGAAGCAATAGCGGCCGGCGCGACCGCCGCGCTCGCGGGGCCGAGTGGGCGTCGGCCCAAGGAAAAAGGGCGGCTCTTTCGAACCGCCCTTCCGATCTCGCCTAGCTGTCCAGGAAGCTGCGCAGCTTGCGGCTGCGGCTCGGGTGCTTCAGCTTGCGCAGCGCCTTCGCCTCGATCTGACGGATGCGTTCGCGGGTCACGCTGAACTGCTGGCCGACCTCTTCGAGGGTGTGGTCGGTGTTCATGCCGATGCCGAAGCGCATGCGCAGGACGCGTTCCTCGCGCGGCGTCAGGGACGCCAGCACGCGGGTGGTGGTCTCGCGCAGGTTGCTCTGGATCGCCGCGTCGATGGGCAGGACGGCGTTCTTGTCCTCGATGAAGTCGCCCAGGTGGCTGTCCTCCTCGTCCCCGATCGGGGTTTCGAGCGAGATCGGCTCCTTGGCGATCTTCAGGACCTTGCGGACCTTTTCCAGCGGCATGGCCAGCTTTTCGGCCAGCTCTTCCGGGGTCGGCTCGCGGCCGATCTCGTGCAGCATCTGGCGGCTGGTGCGGACGATCTTGTTGATCGTCTCGATCATGTGCACCGGGATACGGATGGTTCGCGCCTGGTCGGCGATCGAGCGGGTGATCGCCTGACGGATCCACCAGGTGGCGTAGGTCGAGAACTTGTAACCGCGGCGGTATTCGAACTTATCGACGGCCTTCATCAGGCCGATGTTGCCCTCCTGGATGAGGTCCAGAAACTGCAGGCCGCGGTTGGTGTACTTCTTGGCGATGGAGATCACGAGGCGCAGGTTGGCCTCGACCATTTCCTTCTTGGCCTGACGGGCCTCGCGCTCGCCCTTCTGGACGGTCTGGACGATGCGGCGATAGTCGTCGATCGGCACGCCGGTCTCGGTGGCCAGGGCCGCGATCTCCTGGCGGATGTCGCCGATCTGGCCGCCGTCGTTCTCGCTGAACTTGGTCCAGCGCACGCCCATGGTCTTGACCGTCTCGGTCCAGTTCGGATTCAGCTCCTGGCCGAAATAGGCCTTCAGGAACTCCGAGCGGCTGATGCCGTAGCTGTCGGCCAGGCGCAGCAGGCGGCCTTCCAGGCCCACCAGGCGCTTGTTGATCGCATAGAGCTGGTCGACCAGGGCCTCGATGCGGTTGTTGTTCAGCTTCAGCGTCTTCAGCTTGGTGACGATGGCGCTGTTGGCGGCCTCGTACGCCTTGCGGTCGCCGGCCGACAGGTCCTCGCCGCGCAGGCGCTGTTCGACCAGCTTCTCCTGTAGGCGGCGGAAGCCGTCGAAGTCGCCGGCGATGGCGTCCAGGGTCGCCATGACGCCTTCGCGCAGTTCGCCTTCCATGGCGCTGACGGTCGGGCCGGCGCCATCGTCGAAGTCGTCCTCGTCCTCGGCGCCCTCGGCCGCCGGTTCAGCGCCTTCCTCGGCGGGCTCGGCCTGTTCGCCGCCTTCGCCGACGGCCGCCGCGCCCTCGGGCGGGCCGCCGTTCAGGGCGACATAGGTGCCGTCCAGGTCGATCACTTCGCGCAGCAGGATGCGGCCGCTGCCCAGTTCCTCGCGCCACACCATGATGGCTTCGAAGGTCAGGGCGCTTTCGCACAGGCCGCGGATCATCGTGTCGCGGCCGGCCTCGATACGCTTGGCGATGGCGATTTCGCCCTCGCGCGACAGCAGCTCCACCGAGCCCATCTCGCGCAGGTACATGCGCACGGGGTCGTCGGTGCGGTCGTAGGCGGGCTTGTCGTCGGTGGTGACGACGGCGCTTTCCTCACGGTTGGCGACTTCGCCGCCTTCCTGGGTCTCGGCGTCTTCCTCGGCCTCGACCACGTTGACGCCCATCTCGCTCAGCATGGCGAGGGTGTCTTCGATGGCCTCGGAGGTCACTTCCTCCGACGGCAGCACCTTGTTCAGCTCGTCCATCGTGACGTAGCCGCGGGCTTTCGCCTGCTTGATGAACTTCTTTACGCCGGCGTCCGTGAGGTCGAGAAGCGGACCGTCCTTTTCCGGGGCGTCCGCAGTTTCCGTCTCGGCCGTTTGAGCAGTCATCTAGGTCTCCGAATCCGTCGCCGCGCATATGTGCAATTGCGGCGCCGAAAAAATCTCTGTGAGGCGTTAGGTCGCGTCGTTCCGGGCTAGATCGCTTCAGACCACAGGCTTCCCGAGCGGACAGCGCGCTTGAGGTTATCTCGTTCCGTCTTCAAGCGCTCAAAGGCCTCCATGTCGGAACGTCCCCCAAGGCGACCCTTGGCGGAGGTGACGGCGTCCTCGAGCGCAGCCAGACGGTTCAGAACCGACAGAGCGTGCGACCACTGGGACCTGGCGGCCTCGAGCGTGACATCCTGTTTCAGGAAGGGCGCGCCCGATGCGGCGGCGGCCCGGTCGATGTCAGTCAAAAGCGCGGCAAACCCACGTGTGCGCAGATGGCGTGTGAGTCCTTCGGTGTCAAGGGCTTCTGCTTCCAGACGCAGGCTTGTCAGTTCGTTTGCGAGACCTTTCAGGGCCGGATCGCCGAACCCCTTGCTCGGCAAATCCTCCAGGTGATCGTCCAGCCGGTGCGGGTCCTCGATGGCTCCCTTGGCCAGGGCGGCGGCCAGCGGATCGAGCGCATTGGCCAGCCGCTCGGCGGCGGCGAGCCCTTGCGGCGTGGGCGGCAACAGCGGCGGCGCGCCCTTTTTCCAGCCTCCGCCGCCGCGCCCGCCCTCGTACGGCGCGCGCGGCTGCCAGGCCGGCCGGGCCTGGGGCGCGTCCCGGCCAAGAAGCGTGTCCAGCCGCGCCAGCAGGTCATCGCGATAGGCCTGGGCCAGATCCTTGTCGGCGATGGTCTGGGCGGCGGCGCGCAGGCGCTGCTTCAGCCCCGCCTTGCGTTCCGGCGTGTCGAGGGTCTCGGCGTCCTTCTCGCGGGTGAACAGGGCCTCGACGAAGGGCGTGGTCTGGGCCAGCTGGCTTTTCAGCGCCGCCGCCCCCTGCTCGCGCAGCACGTCGTCAGGGTCCTTGCCGCCCTCCACCACAGAGAACTTGAAGCTTCGCCCCGGCTTGAGCAGCGGCAGGGCCCGGTCGATGGCCCGGCTGGCGGCCCGCTGGCCGGCCTTGTCGCCGTCGAAAGACAGGGTGGGTTCGGGATGCAGGCGCCACAGCACCTCCATCTGCTCCTCGGTCAGGGCGGTGCCCAGCGGCGCCACCCCCGCGATCCCGGCCCGCTGGCAGGCGATCACGTCCATATAGCCCTCGACCACCACCAGGGCGGCGTCGCCCCCGCCCGCCTGGCCGGCGTGCAGGATTTTCCGGGCCTCCGGCAGTCCGTACAGCAGCCGCCCCTTGTGGAAGAGGCTGGTCTCTGGACCGTTCAGGTACTTGGCCCGCGCCTCCGGATCCATGGCCCGGCCGCCGAAGCTGACGATCTTTCCGCGCGCGTCGGCGATGGGAAAGATGATCCGGTCGCGGAAGCGGTCATAGGGCGCGCCGCCGTCTTCCGGCGCGATCAGCAGGCCGGCGTCCACCAGATCGGCCGGCCGGGCGCCCTTGGCGATCAGATAGTCCTTCAGCGCCGTGCGGCCCGACGGCGCGAACCCCAGGCCAAAGCGCTTCCATTCGCTTTCGGGCAGGGCCCGCTTTTCCAGATAGGCCCGCGCCGCCGCGCCGACCGGGCGGCGCAGCTCGGCCTCGAACCACTTGGCCGCATGGTCCATCCAGTCGGACAGGCCCTTGCGCTTCTCCTCCTGCTGGGCGGACTGGGCGTCCGGCTCCGGCATGGGCACGCCCGCCTCGGCGGCCAGGCGCTCGACCGCCTCCACGAAGGTCAGGCGCTCGGTTTCCTGGAAAAAGGCGATCAGGTCGCCGTGCTTGCCCGAGCTGAAGTCATGGAAGAAGCCCTTGTCGTCGTTCACGAAGAACGACGGGCTCTTCTCCTTGGAGAAGGGCGACAGGCCGACGAATTCCCGCCCCTGCCGCTTCAGCTTCACGGACTTGCCGATCACGTCCGACAACCGGACGCGCGACTTTATCTCCTCGAGGAAGCGGTCGTCGAAGCGCATGAGTTCTCTTTATGTGAACTCAGCGGCATAGCGAATAGCTACGCCCCCAATGCCGCTCACTCCCGCGCAGGCGGGAGCCTATCCGGCTGTTTCAGCTTGGATCCCCGCCTTCGCGGGGATGAGTGGAAGCCTTTACGCCTTCGCCTTGTCCATATGCCCGGCGAACCGCTCGAACAGGTAGAGGCTGTCCGTCGGTCCCGGGCTGGCTTCTGGATGGTGCTGAACCGAGAACACCGGCTTGCCCGACAGCTCCAGGCCGGCGTTGGTGCCGTCGAACAGCGAGACGTGGGTTTCCTTGACCGGCGCCGGCAGGGTTTCGCGCTCCACGGTGAAGCCGTGGTTCATCGACACGATCTCGACCTTGCCGGTCGTCAGGTCCTTCACCGGGTGGTTGGCCCCGTGGTGGCCCTGCTCCATCTTCACCGTCTTGGCGCCCAGCGCCAGGGCCAGCATCTGGTGGCCAAGGCAGATGCCGAACACCGGCTTGCCGCTCTCGAGCAGCTTCTGGATCTGCGGCACGGCGTATGCGCCGGTCGCCGCCGGATCGCCCGGACCGTTGGACAGCAGCACGCCGTCCGGGTTGCGGGCCAGGATGTCCTCAGCCGAGGTGTCGGCGGGAACCACCGTCACGCGGGCGCCGACCTGGGCGAGCGAGCGCAGGATGTTGCGCTTCACGCCGAAGTCCATGACCACCACCTCGTACTTCGGCGCCTCGACCTTGCCGTAGCCTTCCGGCCACGACCACTCGGTCTCGGTCCACTCGAACGACTGGCGGGTGGAGGCGTCCTTGGCCAGGTCCAGGCCCACCAGGCCGGTCCATTCGGCGGCCTTCTTCTGCAGGGCCGGAATGTCGAACTCGCCCGTCGGGCTGTGGGCGATGACGCCGTGCGGCATGCCCTTCTCGCGGATCAGGCGGGTCAGGGCGCGGGTGTCGACGCCGGCCAGGCCGACGACGCCGCGGCGCTCCATCCAGGCCGCCAGGGTCGAATTGGAGCGCCAGTTGGCCGGATCGGTCGGGGCGTCGCGGAAGATCGCGCCGCGGGCCGAGGTGTCCGACGAGCCGCCGATCTGCTCGATGTCTTCGCTGTTCGTGCCGACATTGCCCACGTGCGGGAAGGTGAAGGCGACGATCTGCGACATGTAGGACGGGTCGGTCAGGATCTCCTGATAGCCCGACATGGCGGTGTTGAAGCACACCTCGCCGAGGGCCTCGCCAGCCGCGCCGACGCCGATCCCTTGCAGGACCGTGCCGTCCGCCAGAACCAGAACCCCCGTCACCCCAGGCAGCAGATCGATCGACATGGGACATTCTCCTGTGGGGTCATGGTCGCAAAACGGCGGGCGAAGGGCCACCCCTCGCCCGCCGGCAAACGGGCGCGTCATTACGGGCTGCAACCCGCTGGGTCAACCAATGAAACGGGCGCGGATGACGTCGGGTTCGCCCTGCGCTATCACCCGCCTCCGATTTGGAGGCTCTGATGCCCATCACCACTGTCGGCTTGGACGCCGACGACACGCTCTGGCACAACGAGACGCTGTTTCGTCTGACGCACCAGCGCTTCGTCGGCCTGATGTCCGACTGCGCCGACGAGGACATGCTCGAATCGCGCCTGGCCGAGGTCGAGAAGCGCAACCTGCGTCTCTATGGCTACGGGGCCAAGGGCTTCACCCTGTCGATGATCGAGACGGCCCTGGAGCTGACCGAGGGCAAGGTCTCCACCCGCGTGATCGCCGAGATCCTGGCCGCCGGCCGCGACCTGCTGGCCCACCCGATGGAGCCCCTGTCGGGGGTCGAGGCCGCCGTCGCCGCCCTGGCCGAGCGCTACCGCCTGGTGCTGATCACCAAGGGCGACCTGCTGCACCAGGAGCAGAAGCTGGCCGCCTCGGGCCTGGGCGACCACTTCGCCGCCGTCGAGATCGTCAGTGAAAAGGACGCCGACACCTATCGACGCGTCTTCACCCGCCACGGCACCGGCCCGCGGGAAGCCGCCATGGCCGGCAACTCCGTCCGCTCCGACGTCATCCCGGCGCTGGAGGCCGGCTGCTACGCCGCGCTGATTCCCTATCCGCTGGTCTGGGCCCACGAAGCCGCCGAGGCTCCGACGGACCATCCCCGCTACGCCCAGCTGGAGACCCTGGCCGACATGCCGGCCTGGCTGGCGCAGCTGGGGGACTAGCTTCTCCTCCCCCGCTTGCCGGGGATGGGAAGTCAGGCCGCGCACGCCGCGTGCTTCTTCACCACCCGCTCCATCGACGCCGGGAACCGCGCCAGCCCGGCCGCCGGGCGCACGGGCCGCCGCACCAGCTCGCCTGAACAGCCAGGGCACACCCCGCCCAGCCGGTTGTCCGCGCAGTCGGCGCAGAAGGTGCACTCGAACGTGCAGATGCGCGCTTCCACGCTCTCCGGCGGCAGGTCACGGTCGCAGCATTCACAGTTGGGGCGCAGACTGAGCATGGGTAGGGTCTCCTTCCCGCTCCTGATGGCAGAGGCCAGCGACAGCCGAAATGACGAAGTTCCCTCGTTTTGAGACATTGGCCGCCCTCGCCGTCGCGGCGCTGCTCTCCACCTCCGCCCGCGCCGCGCCCGCCCCCGTTCCCGCCTATGACCTCGTGATCCGGGGCGGCTCGGTGATCGACGGCTCCGGCGCGGCGGCCTTCACCGGCGACATCGGCGTCAAGGGCGAGCGCATCGTCTATGTGGGCCCCAAGGCGCCGGGCGTGGGGGCGAAAGAGATCGACGCCAAGGGCCTCGCCGTCTCCCCCGGCTTCATCAACATGCTCAGCTGGGCCACCGACAGCCTGATCGCCGACGGCCGCGGCCTGTCCGACCTGAAGCAGGGCGTAACGCTGGAAGTGATGGGCGAGGGCTCGTCCATGGGTCCGCTGACCCAGGCCATGAAGGCGGCGGAGCAATCGCGCCAGGGCGACATCAAGTACGAGATCTGGTGGAACAGCCTGGACGAATACCTGGTCGGCCTGACCAAGCGCGGAATCGCCCCCAACGTCGCCTCCATGCTGGGCGCCGAACAGCCCCGCGTCATGGTCCTGGGCGAGGGTGACGTGGACCCCACGCCCGAACAGCTGGCCCAGATGCGCAAGATCGTGGTCCAGGCCATGGAGGAAGGCGCCCTAGGCATCGGCTCGTCCTTGATCTACGCCCCCGGAACCTACGCCGAGACGGACGAGCTGGTCGCCCTGACGACCGAGGCGGGCCGCTGCGGCGGCGTCTACCTGTCCCACATGCGCAGCGAAGGCGACCGCCTGGTCGAGGCCGTGGACGAGCTGATCGAGATCAGCCGCCGTTCCGGCGCCCCGGCCGAGATCTGGCACCTGAAGGCCGCCGGCCGTGAGAACTGGTCCAAGCTGGACGCCGTCATCGCCCGCGTCGAGGCCGCCCGCGCCAGGGGCCAGCGCATCACCGCCAACATGTACAACTACACCGCCGGCTCCACCGGCTTCGACGCCGCCATGCCCACCTGGGTCCAGGCCGGCGGCCGCGAGGCCTGGATCGAGCGCCTGAAGAACCCGCAAATCCGCGCCCGCGTGCTCAAGGAGATGCGCGCCGAGAAGCCGGACTTCGAAAGCCTCTACCGCCACGCCGGGGCCGAAGGGACCCTGCTGGTCGGCTTCCGGTCCGAGGCGCTGAAGCCCCTCACCGGCCGCACCCTGGCCGATATCGCCAAGGAACGCGGCGTCAGCCCGGAGGACGCCATCATCGACCTGATCATCGCCGACGGCAGCCGCGTCCAGGTCGTCTATTTCCTGATGAGCGAGGACAATGTCCGCCGCCAGACCGCCCTGCCATGGATGAGCTTCGGCTCCGACGCCGCCGCCCTGGCGCCCGAGGGGGTGTTCCTGAAGTCCTCCACCCATCCCCGCGCCTACGGCAACGTCGCCCGCTTGCTGGGCAAGTATGTGCGCGAGGACAAGGCGCTCACCCTCCCCGACGCCGTGCGCAAGATGACCAGCCTGCCGGCCCACAATCTGGGCCTGCGCGACCGGGGCCTGCTGAAGACCGGCTACTACGCCGACGTCGTCGTCTTCGACCCGGCGACCGTGGCCGACAAGGCGACCTACGAGAAGCCGCAGCAGTTCGCCGTCGGCGTCCGCGACGTGGTGATCAACGGCGGCCTCGCCCTCTCCAACGGCGAGCCGACCGGCGCCGCGACGGGCCAGGTCGTCCGTGGCCGGGCCTGGAAAGGCTGGAACGACGGCGGCTGCAAGGCGAGCGCGGCCGACTGGAGCTGGTAGGGCGGCGGCGCGCAGTTGCCCCCTCTTGAGCCAGGCGAATAGTTCGATTATACGCGAAATATGGAAATATCGGTCGCCGTCAGCCGTCTCGCCGCCTTGGCTCATCCGACTCGGCTTGAAACCTATCGCTTGCTGATCAGGGCAGGCCCCGATGGTCTGGCCGCTGGCCGGATCGCGGACCTGACCGGCAGCCTGCCAAGCACACTGTCGTCCAACCTTTCGTCGCTGGGCGGCGCGGGTCTGGTCCAGAGCCGGCGCGAAGGCCGCTCGATCATCTATTCGGCCAACTTCGGAGCCATGGGCGAACTGCTCGCCTTCCTCGTGGAGAACTGCTGCGACGGCGCTCCGGAAATTTGCGCGCCGATCAGCGACACCCTGAACCGCGTGGCCTGCTGCCAGCCGGAGCGCGTCTGATGTCGGTGTTCGAACGCTATCTGACGGTTTGGGTCCTTCTGTGCATCGTGGCCGGGGTCGCCTTGGGCTGGGCCGCGCCCGACCTCTTCGCGGGCATCGCCTCGGCCGAGGTCGCCAAGGTCAACCTGCCTGTGGCCGGCCTGATCTGGCTGATGATCGTGCCGATGCTGCTGCGGATCGACTTCGGCGCCCTGAACGGCGTCGGCCGCCACTGGCGCGGGATCGCCGTCACCGTGGGCGTAAACTGGCTGATCAAGCCATTCTCCATGGCGCTGCTGGGCTGGCTGTTCGTGGGGTGGCTGTTCCGCCCTCTCCTCCCTGCCGATCAGATCGAAAGCTACATCGCAGGTCTGGTCATCCTGGCCGCCGCGCCTTGCACGGCCATGGTCTTCGTCTGGAGTAACCTGACAAAAGGCGAGCCTCATTTCACGCTCAGTCAGGTGGCGCTGAACGACGTGGTCATGGTGTTCGCCTTCGCGCCCATCGTCGGCCTGCTGCTGGGGCTGGCGGCCATCACCGTGCCTTGGAGCACGCTTCTTCTGTCCGTGGCGCTCTACATCGTCGCTCCAGTGATCGTCTCCCAACTCGTCCGCCGCGCCATGCTGTCGAAGGGCGGGCAAGCTGCTCTCGACGGTCTGCTGAGAATGCTTCAGCCGGTGTCGCTGGCGGCGCTGCTCGCGACCCTCGTCCTGCTGTTCGCCTTCCAGGGTGAGCAGATCATCGGCCAGCCGGCGGTGATCCTGCTCCTCGCCATCCCGATCCTGATCCAGGTCTATTTGAACGCGGGGGCGGCATACCTGCTGAACCGCGCCTTGGGCGAAGCCTATTCGGTGGCCGGCCCGTCTGCCCTGATCGGCGCCAGCAACTTCTTCGAACTGGCGGTGGCCGCCGCGATCAGCCTGTTCGGGCTCAAGAGCGGCGCGGCCCTGGCGACCGTCGTCGGTGTGCTGGTGGAGGTGCCGGTGATGCTGTCGGTCGTCGCCATCGTGAACCGGACCAAGCCCTGGTACGAGGCGGGCGCCGCCGTGCGCCGCCTTGGCCTCGCCAAATGAGGCGACAGACCATGACCGACACTGATTTCCCGGTGACCATCTTCCACAACCCCGCCTGCGGCACCTCGCGCAACACGCTGGCGATGATTCAGGCTTCGGGCGAGACGCCGACCGTTGTCGAGTATCTGAGCCAAGGCTGGACCCGACCTCAGCTCGAAGCCCTGCTCGATGAGATGGGGAAGAAGCCCCGCGACATCCTGCGGATCAGCGGAACTCCCGCGGAGGAACTTGGCCTGACAGACGCGGCGACGAGGGACGAGACGATCCTCGAGGCGATGATCGTGCACCCTATCCTCGTCAATCGACCGATCGTGCGCACGCCCAAAGGCACACGCCTTTGCCGTCCTTCCGAACTGGTGTTCGGTCTGCTGCGACAGCCGCCGGAACGTTTTGAGAAGGAAGACGGCGAGGTCGTCGGACCGCCGCTTTAGCGAAAACCGCGTTACGCCACCTTTCCGAAAGTTCACTGGATTCCGCTGTTCGGTCAGGCGATCAGGTGCGTATGAACCTGACCTACCGCACGAAACGACTGATCGTCTGCGCCCTCGCGGGCTGGGCCTCCGGCGCCGCCCTGGCCGCCGCCGCCCTGCCCGTCCACGCCGCCGAGCCGGTCGAGGTGATGGTGGTGGGCGTGTTCCACATGTCCAATCCCGGTGCGGACATCTCGAACGCCAAGTAAGAGGACGTCCTGTCGCCCAAGCAGCAGGCGGGCGTGGCCAAGGCTGTCGACGCCCTGGCGAAGTTCAAGCCGACCCGCATCGCGGTGGAATGGCCGCGGAAGGTCACGGCCGAACGCTACGTCCAGTACCAGCAGGACGGCCTCAAGGGTCACCGCAGCGAGCGTAACGAGGTGGTCCAGCTGGGCTATCGCCTGGCCAAGCAGACCGGCGCGGCCATCGAGGGCGTCGATGTGGACGGCCAGTTCCCCTACGGCCCGGTCATGGCCTATGCCGAGGCGCACGGTCAGAAGCCCATGCTCGACGCCCACCGCGCCAAGACCGACGCGGAGATGAAGGCGCAGGAGGCCCGTTTCTCCACGGGCGGGACTTCGGCTGTCCTACGCCACCTCAACAGCCCCGCCTACATCAACAAGGGCCACGACTTCTATCGCCAGATCGGCCTGATCGGCGGCGGGGACGACCAGCCTGGCGCGGCCCTGCTGACCGGCTGGTACGACCGCAACTTCAAGATCTGCGCCCGCATCCTGCAATCGGCCAAGCCGGGAGACCGCATCGTCGTCATCTACGGCGCCGGTCATTCCTTCCTGCTGCGCCAGTGCGTCACCGAGACCCCCGGCTTCAAGCTGGTCGAGCCGAACGCCTGGCTTCCGAAGTAGGGAATCCGCCGGGCCGCGCGGCCATTCATCATCTTTCCTGATTTTGCATTCTTGCGCGCGGGGTCACACGTCTCTAAACGACCCCCTTAACCTGCAATCTGACCTAGGGGACGGGCGCGCCGCCGCGCGACCGCCCTTGCGCGCGAGACCGACATGCCCAAACGCACAGACATCAAGTCCATTCTGATCATCGGCGCGGGCCCGATCGTCATCGGCCAGGCGTGCGAGTTCGACTACTCGGGCGTCCAGGCTTGCAAGGCCCTGCGCGCCGAGGGTTACCGCATCATCCTGGTCAACTCGAACCCGGCCACGATCATGACCGATCCAGACGTGGCGGACGCGACCTATATCGAGCCGATCACCCCCGACATCGTCGCCAAGATCATCGAGAAGGAGCGCCCTGACGCCCTGCTGCCCACCATGGGCGGCCAGACGGCGCTGAACACCGCCCTGGCGCTCGAAGAGCAGGGCGTGCTCAAGAAGTTCAAGGTCGAGATGATCGGCGCCAAGGCCGAGGTCATCGACAAGGCCGAGGACCGCCAGAAATTCCGCGACGCGATGGACAAGCTGGGGCTGGAAAGCCCCCGCTCCAAGGCCGCCCACACGATGGACGAAGCCATGGAAGGCCTCGACTTCGTGGGCCTGCCGGCGATCATCCGCCCGTCCTTCACCCTGGCCGGCACCGGCGGCGGCATCGCCTACAACGTCGAAGAGTTCAAGGAGATCGTCGAGCGCGGTCTGGACCTGTCGCCGACCACAGAGGTGCTCATCGAAGAGAGCGTCCTGGGCTGGAAGGAGTTCGAGATGGAGGTCGTCCGCGACAAGGCCGACAACTGCATCATCGTCTGCTCGATCGAGAACATCGACCCGATGGGCGTCCACACGGGCGACTCCATCACCGTCGCCCCCGCCCTGACGCTGACCGACAAGGAATATCAGCGGATGCGCAAGGGCAGCATCGACGTGCTGCGCGAGATCGGCGTCGAGACCGGCGGCTCCAACGTCCAGTGGGCGCTGAACCCCAAGGACGGCCGCATGGTCGTCATCGAGATGAACCCGCGCGTGTCGCGCTCGTCGGCCCTGGCGTCGAAGGCCACCGGCTTCCCGATCGCCAAGGTCGCCGCCCGGCTGGCCGTCGGCTACACCCTGGACGAACTGGCCAACGACATCACCGGCGGCGCCATGCCCGCCTCGTTCGAGCCGTCGATCGACTACGTGGTCACCAAGATCCCGCGCTTCGCCTTCGAGAAGTATCCGGGCTCCGAGCCGTACCTGACCACCTCCATGAAGTCGGTCGGTGAAGTCATGGCCATCGGCCGCACCTTCTCCGAAAGCCTGCAAAAGGCCCTGCGCGGCCTGGAGACGGGCCTCACCGGCCTCGACGACGTCGAGATCGAGGGCGCCGAGGATCCGGACACCGGCAAGGCCGCCGTGGTCCGCGCCCTGGGCAACCCGACCCCGGACCGCCTGCGCGTCATCGCCCAGGCCTTCCGCCACGGCCTGACGGTCGAGGAGATCGAGGCCGCCTGTTCGTATGAGCCCTGGTTCCTGCGCCAGCTGGCCGAGATCGTGCGCCAGGAAGGTCTGGTCCGCGCCGGCGGCCTGCCGCACAACGCCGCCGACTTCCGCCGCCTGAAGGCCATGGGCTTCTCCGACGCCCGCCTCGCCAAGCTGACCAACCTCACCGAAAACGAGGTGCGCAGGCAGCGCCACGCCCACGGCGTGCGCCCGGTGTTCAAGCGCATCGACACCTGCGCCGGCGAGTTCCGCGCCGACACCCCCTACATGTACTCGACCTACGAGACGGGCGCCCTGGGCCAGCTGCCGGACTGCGAGAGCGATCCGTCGGACCGCAAGAAGGCCGTCATCCTCGGCGGCGGTCCCAACCGGATCGGCCAAGGGATCGAGTTCGACTACTGCTGCTGCCACGCGGCCTTCGCGCTGGACCAGGTCGGCATCGAGTCGATCATGGTCAACTGCAACCCCGAGACCGTCTCCACCGACTACGACACCTCCGACCGTCTGTATTTCGAGCCGCTGACCGGCGAGGACGTGCTGGAGCTGCTGGCGGTCGAGCAGACCAAGGGAACCCTGCTGGGCGTCATCGTCCAGTTCGGCGGCCAGACCCCGCTGAAGCTGGCCAACGCCCTGGAACAGGCCGGCATCCCGATCCTGGGCACCAGCCCCGACGCCATCGACCTGGCCGAGGACCGCGAGCGCTTCCAGCAGCTGCTGCACGACCTGAAGATCGCCCAGCCGAACAACGCCATCGCCCGCAGCGCCGAAGAGGCCTTCGCCGGCGCGCACAAGGTCGGCTACCCCGTGGTCATTCGCCCCTCCTACGTGCTGGGCGGCCGCGCCATGGAGATCGTCTATGACGACGAGCAGCTGGACCGCTACATCCGCACCGCCGTGCAGGTGTCGGGCGACAGCCCCGTCCTCATCGACCAGTACCTGAACCGCGCCACCGAGGTGGACGTCGACGCCCTGTGCGACGGCGAGACCGTCTTCGTGGCCGGGGTCATGGAGCACATCGAGGAGGCCGGCGTGCACTCGGGGAACTCGGCTTGTTCCCTGCCGCCCTTCTCGCTGAAGCCGGAGACCATCGCCGAGCTGAAGCGCCAGACCGAGGCCATGGCCTTCGCGCTCAAGGTCCGCGGCCTGATGAACGTGCAATTCGCCATCGAAGAGCCGCACAGCGACAACCCGCGCATCTACGTGCTGGAAGTGAACCCGCGCGCCTCGCGCACCGTGCCCTTCGTGGCCAAGACCATCGGCCAGCCGGTCGCCTCCATCGCCGCCAAGGTGATGGCCGGCGCCAAGCTCTCCAGCTTCGGCCTGACCGACAAGCCGTACGACCACATCGCGGTGAAGGAGGCGGTCTTCCCGTTCGCGCGCTTCCCCGGCGTCGATACGGTGCTTGGCCCTGAGATGCGCTCCACCGGCGAGGTCATGGGCCTCGACTGGAAGCGCGAGGGCGAAGACTTCATGCCCGCCTTCGCCCGCGCCTTCGCCAAGAGCCAGCTGGGCGGCGGCGTCACCCTGCCCCGCCAGGGCTGCGCCTTCGTCTCGGTGCGTGAGGCCGACAAGCCGTTCATCGTCGAGCCGACCCGCCTGCTGATCCAGGCCGGCTTCCGCATCCTGGCCACCACCGGCACGGCCGCCTACCTGGCCGAGCAGGGCCTCAAGGTCGAAGTGGTCAAGAAGGTGCTGGAGGGTCGCCCCCACATCGTCGACGCCATGAAGAACGGCGAGGTCCAGCTGGTCTTCAACACCACCGAAGGCAAGCAGTCCCTGGCCGACAGCTTCGAGATCCGCCGCTCGGCCCTGATGTCGAAGATCCCTTACTACACCACCGCCGCCGGCGCCCTCGCCGCCGCCCAGGCCATCGCCTCGCCGAAAGCCGAGACGGCGGCCCTGGAGGTCCGGCCCCTGCAGAGCTACGCGTAAGGAACAACGAGCATGGCGGCGCCTCGCATTGTCTTGGCGACCGCCGGCTCCCTGGGAGACCTCCACCCCTTCCTCGCGCTCGGCAAGGCGCTCGCCGGCCGCGGCGCGCGGGTCGAGATCGCAACCCAGGCGGAGTTCCGCCCCAAGGTCGAGGCCGAGGGCCTGGCATTTCTTGAGGCCAGTCCGAACCTGGCCGAGTTCGAGGCGCAGCTCGGCCTCGATCTTGCCGGCATCACCGAAAAGATCGCCGGCTCGGACTTCTGGTTCTACGAGAAGGTTGTCCTGCCCAACATCGCCGCCAGCGCCCGCCTCCTGATCGAGCAGGCCAAGGGCGCCGACATCATCGTCGGCTCCGCCTTCGCAGTGGGCGCCCAGCTGGCGGCGGAGGCGCTCGCCCTCCCCTTCGTCAGCGTCGCCCTGTCGCCCATGCTGTTCATGTCGGCGTACGAACCGCCGCCCATCACCCCTTGGCTGAAGCCCTGGACCGACCCCGCCGGCCTCGCCCTCAACCGCGCCACCCTGGCGCTGGGCCGCCTGTCCACTAGTCGCTGGACCCGACGCCTCAACGCCGCCCGCGCCGAACTGGACCTGCCGCCCACGCGGGACAACGTGGTCTTCGACGCCCCCTGGCGCGCCGACCTGATCCTCGGCCTGTTCTCGCCTCAGCTTGGCGGCGCGCTGCCGGACCATCCGAAGAACACCCGCATCACCGGCTACGCCGCCTATGACAGCGAGGCCGGCGGCCCGCCGACCCTGCCGGCCGACCTGGCCGCGTTCCTCGACGCGGGCGAGCCGCCCATCGTCTTCACCCTGGGCAGCGCCGCCGTGAACATCCCCGGATCGTTCTACGCTCAGGGCCTGGCCGCCGCCCGCGCCCTGGGGCGCCGCGCCGTCCTGCTGGTCGGCCCCGACGGAGACGCAAGCCTCGCCGACGGCCCGGACGTCATCGCCGTCCCCTACGCGCCCTATTCCCTGCTCTTCCCCCGCGCCGCCGCCAACGTCCACCAGGGCGGCGTCGGCACCACCCAGCAAGCCCTGCGCGCCGGTCGCCTCCAACTCGTCGCGCCCCACCTGGGCGACCAGCACGACAACGGCGCCCGCGTCGCGGCGCGCGGAGTCGGCGCCGTGCTGGAGCGCGAGCGATTCAAGGCCTCGACCGTGGCGCAGACGCTAGGGCGCCTGATGGGGGACGCGGCGGTGGCGGCTAGAGCCGCCGAGGTGGGCGCACTCAGCGCGGCCGAGGATGGCGCGATGGTTGGGGCGGGGTTAGTGCTGGGGTTGGCTGGCGCGGCTTGATGCTAGAGGCAGCACGCCGATCAACGCGCCTGCTGCATTCGCCGGCTCAGCTCGATGTGCTCGGTCGACACGCCGTTGGCCTGGAACTCGGCGGTCAGGGCGGACAGTTCGCTGGCGGTGCAGCTGTCCTTGATCGCCTGCCAGCCGTCGATGCTGTAGGCGGCCATGCCCACCGCGTCGCGGCACTTGCCGCTGACGTTCGCCTCGCCTCGTCCCCAGTTGGCCGTCAGCAGGAAGACGACGACGAAGAGCAGCAGGCCGGCCGCCGCGAAGAACGCGATCTGTCGGGCCAGGCGGGGAAGGCGCGAGGGTTTGTCGGACATCCGACATGGCTACAAACCGCGCCCCAGCTTGACCATGCGGCCAAGCGCCTCCTGGGGCTTTGCGCCGCACCGGCCCTGATGCACAGTGATCTGAACACTGATCAGGGAAACGCCGATGCTGACCGTCCATCACCTCAACAACTCCCGCTCGCAGCGCGTGCTCTGGCTGCTGGAGGAGTTGGGCGCGCCCTACCAGATCAAGCACTACCAGCGCGACGCCAAGACCATGCTGGCCCCGCCGGAGCTGAAGGCGGTGCATCCCTTGGGCAAGTCGCCGGTGATCACCGACGGCGACATCACCGTGGCCGAGACGGGCGCCATCGTCGAATACATCCTGGAGACCTACGGCGCCGGCCGCTTGGTCCCGCCGGCCGGCACGGCGCAGAAGCGCGCCTACACCCACTGGCTCCACTTCGCCGAGGGTTCGGCCATGCCGCCCCTGCTGCTGAAGCTGGTGTTCGGCGTTCTGCCCGAACGGGCGCCGGGCCTGCTGAAGCCGATCGTGAAAGGCATCGCCGCCAAGGCCCAGGCCGGCTTCATCGACCCGCAGCTGGCCGCCCAGCAGGCCTATTGGGAAGACACGCTCAGCAAGTCCGAATGGTTCGCCGGGCCGGACTTCACCGCCGCCGACGTGATGATGAGCTTCCCGCTGGAGGCGGCGTCCTCCCGCTCGCCCTTCGGCGCCGACAAGCCCAAACTGAAGGCGTTCCTGCAGCGCATCCACGCCCGGCCCGCCTATCAGAAGGCCCTGGAGCGCGGCGGGCCGTACGCCTACGCCTGATCGGCGAACCTTCGCCGTGGTGGTGCGTTGAGGGCGGCATGAAACGCACCTCCCTCGCCGGCGGCCTTATACTGGCCGTCGTCGCCGCCATCGCGGCGGTCATCGTCCTTGGTCTTTTCTACGTTCTGGGGGCGGCGATCGGCGTGGCGGTGTTCGTCGCCCTGGGGGTCGGGCTGATCGGCCTGATTCTTTACGGTTACGCCCGTTTGGGCCGCCGCCCGAAAGTCGAGGAAAATCAACCGCCGGTGAAGCTTCCCTGAACAACCCTTGATCCGGGGGGAATGGCCCCCTATCCTCTCAGCCCCCGGACGTCTGCGCCCGCGGCCAAGAATCAAACCCAGGGCGACCGAGCTAAATCCGCAATGGAAAAAGTCCCGATGACCGCCGGGGGCTATACGGCCCTCGACGAAGAACTGAAGCGTTTGAAAACTGTTGAGCGGCCGAACGTCATCGCCGCCATCGCGGAGGCGCGCTCGCACGGCGACCTCAGCGAAAACGCCGAGTACCATGCCGCCAAGGAGCGTCAGGGCTGGATCGAAGGCCGCATCGCCGAGATCGAGGACAAGATCGCCCGCGCCCAGGTCATCGACGTCTCCAAGCTGTCCGGCACCCAGGTGAAGTTCGGCGCGACCGTCAGCGTCGTCGACGAGGACACCGAGGAAGAGGCGCGCTACCAGATCGTCGGCGAGCACGAGGCCGACGTGAAGTCGGGCCGCGTCTCGATCGCCTCGCCCATCGCCCGCGCGATGATCGGCAAGGAGACCGGCGACGTCGTCGAGGTGAACACCCCCGGCGGCGTGAAGGCCTACGAAATCCTCAAGGTCGAGTGGATCTAGAGGCCGCCCGCCCGTCCGAACCGCTCGTCATCTGGGCGGTTTCGGACGGACGCGCGGGGATCGAGGCCCAGGCCGTCGGCCTGGCCGAGGCCATTGCGCGCCAGACCCGCGCCCGCATCGTCGTCAAGCGCATCGCCTATCGTGGAAACTGGCGCCGCCTGCCCTGGCGCCTGCACCCGTTCCCGCGCGCCACCCTGACGCCGGAAAGCGACATCGTCGGCCCCTGGCCCGACATCTGGATCGGCTGCGGCCGCGCCAGCATCCCCCTGTCGATCCGGGTCAAGCGCTGGTCAAAGGGCAAGACCTTCGTGGTCCAGCTGCAGGACCCCAAGGCCCCGTCCCGCCTGTTCGACTTGGTCGCCCCGCCCAAGCATGACCGCCTGACCGGCGACAACGTCGTCCCCCTGGTCGGCTCGCCGCACCGGGTGACCGCCGCCCGCATGGCCGCCGACCACAAGGCCTTCGCCCGCAAGCTGAACCGCCTGCCGCATCCCCGCGTGGCGGTGCTGATCGGCGGCCGCTCCAAGGCCTTCGACCTCAGCCAGACCCGCGCCGCCGGCATCGCCCGCGACCTGGTCCTGCCGCTGGAGCACGAGGGCGGCTCGCTGATGATGACCTTCTCGCGCCGCACCCCGGACGAGGCCAAGACCCTGATGAAGGCGCGGCTGAAACACCTGCCGGGCATGATCTGGGACGGCGAGGGGCCCAACCCCTACTTCGCCTTCCTGGCCGCCGCCGACTACATCTGCGTCACCGAGGACAGCACCAACATGGCGGTCGAGGCCGCCGGCACCGGCAAGCCGGTCTTCGTGCTTAAGATGGACGGCGAAAGCCGGAAATTCCGCGCCTTCCACCAGTCCCTCGAAGACCACGGCGCCGCCCGCCCCTTCGGCGGCCACTTCCACGGCTGGACCTACGAGCCCCTGGCCGAGACGGACCGGCTGGCGGCGGAAGTGCTGGAACGGATGGGCGCCCGGCAATGAACCGGCAGGGAATCACCGCTAGTCTGACCGCGTGATCCTCGCCGTTCTCCAGGCCCGCATGAGCTCCAGCCGCCTTCCCGGGAAGGTGATGCTGCCCCTGGCCGGCGCGCCGATGCTGATCCGCCAATGCGAGCGGGTCGCCCGCTCCAAACGGATCGACAGGCTGGTGGTGGCCACCAGCGACGAAGCTTCCGACGATCCGCTCGCCGAGGCGGCGGCTCGTTACGGCCTCAACGTCTATCGAGGCTCGCTCGACAATGTCCAGGCGCGCTTCATCGGGGCGCTGGAAGCCTTTGGGCCGGCCGATCACGTTGTCCGCCTGACCGGTGACTGCCCCCTGATCGACCCCGCGCTTATCGACACCTGCATCGATGAGCATCTGCGGGCCAGGGCCGACTACACCACCAACACCCCTGCGGACGCCGCCTTCGCCAAGGGCCTGGACGTGGAGGTCATGACCGCTCCGGCCCTGCGCCGCGCCGCCGCCATGGCGACCAGCTCCGAAGAGCGCGAACACGTCACTTGGATCTTCCACACCCGCCCTGACCTCTGGCGCGACGCGGCCGTACGCCCCCCCGTCGATGAATCGGAGGTTCGCTGGACGGTGGACAGACCGGACGACTACGCGTTCGTTCGACAGGTGTTCGACACCCTCTTGCCGGCCAATCCAGCCTTCACCAGCGACGACGTGCGGGCATTCGTCCGCGGTCGGGCGGACTTGGCCGCCTGGGGCGGGGACCGACGGCTTTGAAACGGGTGCTGTTCGTCGCCGACGCAGGACCGACGGTCGGCGGGGGGCATGTCATGCGCTCCTTGACCCTGGCCCACGCCCTCGCCGATCGGGGTCATGCCTGCGCCTTCCACGCAGGCGCCCATGTCTCGCCGCTGCTCGACGCCTTCGCCGACCAGCGTATCGGGCGCGAGGCGCGGAGCCCGGAACAGGCCCTGGATTACGATCTGGTGGTCTTCGATCACTACGGCCTTTCCGAACCCGACCATCGCGCAATGGCGGCGGGGCGGCCGACCATGGCGATCGACGATCTCGCCGATCGCCTCTTGGGCGCCGACCTCGTTCTGGACGCTGGTCCGGACCGTCGCGCGGAAGACTATGCCGGCCTGACGCCCAAAGACGCGCGCCTTCTGCTGGGTCCCAGTTTCGCGCCCGTGCGCGCCGAATTCGCCCGCTTGCGGGACGAAACGCTCCGCCGCCGCGCCACGGCCCCCGTGCGGCGGGTCCTGGTGTCCCTTGGATTGACCGATCTGGATGGCGTCACGGGCAGGGTGATCGACGCCCTGCTGACCAAGACCCCAAGGGTCGAGTTCGATGTCGTGGTGGGGTCCCAGGCGCCGAGCCTGCCTCGCCTGCGCGACAGGGCCGCCGAGGAGCCACGCCTGCGGCTGCACGAACAGACGCACCGCATGGCTGAACTCACCGCCGCGGCGGACATAGCCATCGGCGCGGGGGGCTCAACGAGCTGGGAGCGCTGCACTTTGGGCCTCCCGACGATCCTCGTCATTCTGGCTGAAAACCAGGCTCCCGCCGCGCATGCGCTTGAAAGACGCGGGGCGGTGTCGACGATCCAAGCCTCTGACGCCGCCTTCGCCGAAAGGCTGGAAGAACGCGTCGGTGAGCTTTTGCGAGAGGAGCGGCTTCGGGCCGAGATGTCAGAAGCCGCCGCCGCTGTTTGCGACGGCCTGGGCGCGGCCCGGACAGCCGACGCCATTCTGACGCACATCAAGGACGTCGGACCTTAGCCGCATATTAAGCATAAGCTCAGACCCTTCGGCGACGCAGTGCGCATAACAGGCCTTCATGATCCAGCTCCCCTCGATACGCGGACTCAAATACCCGGACGAGGCCGTCGTTCGCCATTTCTTCAAGGCGCGACTCGATAGCCGCCCGGGCCGGGCGGTGGAGCTGGGCGGCGGCACGGGCAACAACCTGTCGCTTTACAAAAGCTACGGCTGGCGCGTGACCAATGTCGACCGCGACGCCCGCGCCCTGGCCGATGCTGCGCATAACCTTGGAGAGGAAGCCGAGATCGTCGAAGCCGACCTCTCCGCCGGCCCGCCGCCGCTCAGCGGACCCATCGACGCCCTGCTGATCCCCAACATGCTCTGCTACGTGTCGGCGGCTCAGGCTGAACGCCTGCTTTCGGGGGTCGCGCCGCTGATGGCTCCGGGATGCGCGGTCTTCGTCAGGACCCGGGCCCGGGACGACTATCGCTACGCCCGCGGACGCGAAACCGAACCGCACGGCTTTATCCTCGATACCGAGGAGACCGGTGAAGCCGGCGCCTTCAACCTCTTCTATGACGAGAGCGCGCTGACCGATCTGCTGAAGCGCACGCTCGGCCTGGAGCCGACCGCCCTGCTGCGCATCCGTTTCGACAACATCCAGTCCGGCCGCCTTGTGCCGGGCAACAGCGACATCGTGGTCTGGGGCCAACGACGGTCATGACCGTCGCCGGCCTTCGTATTGTCGGCGGCGGCCTCAGCGGCCTCCTCGCCGCCCTGGATGCGCCGGAACTGGGCTATGACGAAGTGCGCCTGCACGAAAGGCTGGACAGCCTTGGGGGCGTAGCGCGCTCGCGCGTGATCGACGATCTGGAGATACGCGAGGCGACGATCTATTTCGCTCCGCCCGGCGATCCTGTGACCGACACGCTTGTTCGTCACGGCGTGGCGCTGGACGTCTTCTCCAATCGCTACGCTTCCGTCAGCCTCGACGAGCAAGGCGAATTTCGGTGCGTGGAAGGGTTCGGGGGGCCCGCCTGGCCGGGTGGCCTGCAAACCAGGCCGCGCGACTTCGCCAATCTGGCCGATCGTTTCGCCGCCTATCCGCCGGCCATCGAGGCGGCGTTGGCCCGCTATTGCCGCTGGCACCTGGACACTGATCCCGCCGCCCTGCATCCGGACACGGCGGTCGCCCTGGCGGTGAACCGGGTCTATCCCGTCGACGCGCCGATCGACGCCCTGGCCCAGGCCAAGCGGGCCGATCCCCTGAGCGACGAACTCTTCGGCCTGCCCTCGGCTTTGTGGGGACGTACCCACAACGCCCAGGCCACGCTTCCCACGAACGGCTTCCCCGCCATGTTCCGCACCCTCTCGGAACGGCTGACCGCGCTGGGGGTCCAGGTGGATACCGAAACCCTGGTCACCCCGACCCAGGCGTTCGAAGCCGTCGACAGGGGCGAGACCGTGCTCTGGGCCGCCAACCCCCTGCCCCTGGCCAAGGCCGTCGGCCTGCGCACGCCCGAACAGGTCCGCAAGACCTTCTCGACCTACACCTTCGAAGCCCGGACCTCGATCGCGGCGCCGTTCTACGTTCAGAACTTCACGGCGACCGGGGCGGTGTTCCGCGCCTACCTGTACGCCAGCGGCGACCAAACGCTCTTGACGCTGGAATGTGTCCGGCCGGCGGACGAGAACGCGCTTCGGTCCGAGGCCGCCAGATTGTTGGAGGGCGTCGGCGGCGCGACCCTCGGGCGGCTTATCGACGAGGCTCACCGCCCTCGCTGGATCTATCATTCTCCAGCGGTCGTCGAGATGCTCGGCCAGCTGCGCGATCGCCTCTATGGCCGATGCGGCGCCGCCCTCGTTCCGGGCGCTTGGGAGCCTTACGGCAAGACGCAGAAGCTCCTCGAAATACGGGAGGGCCTCATCCAGGCCATCGCGGCCACCCGTCCCGCGGCGCAGCGCGCATGACGACGCCGCAAGCAGCGCGGACGGCCGCGATCATGCAGCCGACCTACCTGCCCTATCTCGGCTATTTCGAGCTGATCGCGGCGAGTGAGGTGTTCATCTTCCTCGACGACGTGCAGTTCGCCCGGCGCTCTTGGCAGTCACGCAATCGCATCCTGCTATCTGGACAGGAACAGATGCTCACCATCCCCGTCCGGGGACATGATCGCGACACCGCCCTCGACTCTATCCACATCGCCGACGATCAGCCCTGGCGCGCCAAGCATCTGCAGTCCCTCCGTCACGCCTACGCAGGACGCCCCGGCGCCGCCGAAGGCCTGGCCTTCATGGAGGAGCAGCTGGCGCGGCCGGCTGACCGACTGTCGCAGTTCACGGCCGGACTGATCGAGGCCGCGGCGAGCCGTCTTGGACTGGCCCCCCGGTTCGTGCGGGCCTCCGATCTGGGTTGCGGTGAAACCCGGTCACGTCACCTGCTGGCCCTGTGCCGCGCGATGAATGTCGAGCAGTACATCTCGCCCCGGGGATCCGAGGGTTACATGACGCAGGAGGGCGTCTTCGAAGCCGAGGGGTTCCCGGTCCGCTTCATGGACTTCGTTCCCCAGCCCTATGAGCAGGGATCACCGGAATTCACCCCCTACATGGGCTTCATCGATGCGGTGATGAACCTGGGTTGGGCTGGGACGGCGGACCTGGTCAGGCGTCCGGGGTGATCATATCCCAGGCCAGCGGTTCGCCTCGGACCAGCGGCCGGGTCGCACGACGTCCCAGCACCTTGTCCAGCTCCACCGGCGGCAAGCCCGCCCCGGGACGTATGGAGCGCACATTGGCGCGGGTCAGCTCTCCACCCGCCGGGACGTCCGCCGCCACATAGAGCGAGCGCCGGAACTGCAGGCTGCCTCGCTCCGACCCCAGCACGTCGTAATGCGCATGCCCCAATGAACGCCACGCCGCGTCGCATTCGCTGACCAGATGCGAGAATTCCCCCGGCTCCAGGCTGAAGGCGGCGTCGGGCCCGCCATCCGCCCGCGCCAGGGTGAAGTGCTTCTCGATGACGCTGGCGCCCAGGGCGATCGCCGCCACCGACGCCGCCGAACCCGGCGTGTGGTCCGACAGCCCCACGGGCCCATCGAAACGCCGCGCCATATCGGCGACCGTGCGCACGTTCGCGTCCTCCAGCGTCGCAGGATAGCTGGAGACGCAATGAAGCATCACCACGCCCGCCGCCCCGGCCTCCAGCGCCGCGCGGCGCGCGGTTTCGATCTCTTCCAGATTGGCCATGCCGGTGGAGATGATCAGCGGCTTGCCCCTGGCGGCGGCATAGCGGATCAACGGCAGGTCCACCGCCTCGAAGCTGGCGATCTTGTAGGCCGGCGCGCCGAGACCATCGAGCAGATCCACCGCCGTCTCGTCGAAGGGACTGGAGAACAGGATCACCCCCCGCTGGCGAGCGCGCTCGAACAGCGCCTCGTGCCATTCGAAGGGCGTGTGGGCCTCCTGGTACAGCTCGTACAGGCTGCGGCCGTCCCACAGCCCGCCGTTGATATGGAACTCCGGCCGATCGACGTCCATGGTGATGGTGTCGGCCGTATAGGTCTGGATCTTGATCGCCGCGCAGCCGGTGTCAGCCGCCGCGTCCACCATCTGAAGCGCCCGATCCAGGCTGCCATTGTGGTTCCCCGATAGCTCGCAGATCACGAAAGGCGGGTGATCCGCGCCAATCTTGCGTCCAGCGATCTCGATTTCAGGGGATGAGCTCATCGGGCCGCTCGCAAGAAGGGGAATCGGTCATTAAATTACACCATCATGTCCCAGCCCCGCACCACTCGCTGCCTGATCATCGGTTCAGGCCCCGCCGGCTACACCGCCGCCATCTACGCCGCGCGCGCCCTGCTGAAGCCCGTCCTGATCGCGGGCATCCAGCCCGGCGGCCAGCTAACCATCACCACCGACGTGGAGAACTATCCGGGCTTCGCCGACGTCATCCAAGGTCCCTGGCTGATGGATCAGATGCGCGCCCAGGCCGAGCACGTAGGCACGGAGATGATCAACGACATCGTCCTGTCCGTCGACCTGTCCAAGCGTCCCTTCCATGTGAAGTGCGACAGCGGCGCCGAATGGCTGGCCGAGACCCTGATCATCGCCACCGGCGCCCAGGCCAAGTGGCTGGGCATCGACAGCGAGGCCAAGTTCCAGGGCTTCGGCGTCAGCGCCTGCGCCACCTGCGACGGCTTCTTCTATCGCGGCAAGGAAGTGATCGTGGTCGGCGGCGGCAACACCGCCGTGGAAGAGGCCCTGTTCCTCACCAACTTCGCCAGCAAGGTCACCCTGGTCCACCGCAAGGACGAGCTGCGCGCCGAACGCATCCTGCAGGAACGCCTGCTGGCCCACCCCAAGATCGAGGTGGTCTGGGACAGCGTCCTCGACGAGGTGACCGGCGAGAGCGACCCGATGGGCGTCACCGGCGTTCGCCTGAAGAACGTCAAGACCGGCGAGACCCGCGACCTGTCCTGCGACGGCGTGTTCATCGCCATCGGCCACGCCCCGGCCTCGCAACTGTTCGCCGGCCAGCTGGAGATGGATTCCAGCGGCTATCTGAAGGTGAAGGCCGGCACGGCGGCGACCGCCGTCCAGGGCGTCTACGCCGCCGGCGACGTCACCGACGACGTCTATCGCCAGGCGGTCACCGCCGCCGGCATGGGCTGCATGGCGGCCCTGGAGGCCGTGCGCTTCTTGGCCGAGGAAGACCACGCCAAGGCCCACAACCCGATCAGCCACGCGGAAGCCGAGAAGATCGGCGCCTGGTAAGCTGACCTGAGATCCTCCCCCTCTGGGGGAGGTGGCCCGGAGGGCCGGAGGGGGACTGCTGAGTCAGGCCCCCCTCCACCGCTTTGCGGTCCCCCTCCCCCAGCGGGGGGAGCACCTACTGAGGCTGAGGTTGCGGCTTCGGCTCCGTCGCCGCCGGTTCCGCCGGGGGCCTCATGCGCTCCTCCAGCGCCTTCAGCCGCGCGTTGATCTGCTCCATCTCCTCGGGCGTCGCCTGACGGCGTCCGGCCAGGGTGGTGCGGACGCGTGTGCGCATGCCGTCCGGCGCATTGGCGTCAGGAACCTGCACCACCTCGATGCGGCCGGTCGGGCCGGGAATGGTCACCGTCTTGGTGGCGACGGCCTTGCCGTCGATCACCAGGGTGTCCGGCGTCGGGTTCTGGATGCGGGCGTCGAAGCCGGTCAGCACCGCCTGGGTCAGCTTCAGCTCCCCGCCCGCATAGCGGCCGGTGAACGCCGCCGGCTCGCCCGCCGGGCCGGTCCAGCGGTAGAAGATGTGCGCCCCGATCTGGCGCAGCTTGACCAGGGTGGGCGCCCAGTACGGCGCCACATAGTCGGCGTGATAGTGGGTCGCCGTCCCCACGCTCTTCAGCACGAAGCCGTTCAGCGCCCGGCGAGCCACAGACTGCGCCTGGGCGTAGAGGACGGGGTTCAGCGGCCGGGCCAGGGAGCCGTCGCAGGTGAAGCTGAACTGGCAGCCGGTCACCCTCTGCGAGCCCTCGAACACCACCCCGCAGACCGATTTGGGATAGCCCGGATGCCGCATGCGGTTCAGCACCGTCTGGGCCACCGCCTGCTGTCCCTCCAGCGGCTCATAGGCGGCTTCGAAATAGACCGCCTGCGACAGGCACTGCAAAGCCCGATCCCGCTCCGCGCCGCCGGCTTTCAGCACGAACGGCCTGGCGGGCGCCAGGGGCAGAGGGGATGCGGCCTTGAAGGCGTTGATCTTGCGGGCGGTGTCGAAATCGACCGTCGTCAGCGACAGGGTCGGAAGGGTCTTCAGGTCCAGCCGCTCCCAGCCGGGAACGCGGCCCCAGTAGTCCAGGCGCGGAACCGTATCGTGCCGCCGCGCCACCGACAGCGCGGCGTCGTCCATGTCGGCGGTCAGCCGGCCGAAGGCGCGATCCGACAGGCCGCGGGCGGTGGCGGCCACGCCCTGCGACTTGCCCGTCCCCCGGGCCAGGTAGTAGCGGCTCGCGCACGCGCCCAGCCCCGCCACGGCGACGATCGCCGTGACGAGAGCAAGCCCCTTGGCCAGGCGCGTGCGCAGACGCCTACTTCCCGTCGAGGGTCGAGCGGATCATCCAGGCGTGCTTTTCATGCGCGGCCAGACGTTGGGTGATCAGGTCGACGGTCGCCTCGTCGCCCGCTTCCTCCGCCGGCTCGACGGCCGCGCGCAGGGTGGCGATCAGGGTCTCGTTGTCCTTGAGCAGCTCGCCCAGCATGGCTTCCCAGCCGCTTTCCGGATCACCGTCGCGGATGGCCGAAAGGTTGCCGAACGCGCCGTAGCCCATGGGCGCCGCGACAGCCAGGGCGCGCAGGCGCTCGGCGATCTGGTCCAGCGCCGCCCACTCCTCGGTGTACTGGCCTTCCAGAAGGACGTGCAGCGACTGGAAATAGGGACCGCGCACGTTCCAGTGATAGCCATGGGTCTTCAGATAGACGCCGTAGCTGTCGGCCAGCACCTTGGACAGGGCCTCGCCGATCGCCTTGCGTTGAGCGTCCGTGAACCCGGTGTTGATCTTGGCCGGCATGCGCATCTCCTCTGTTGCATCGCTAAGGTATGGTCGTCCATCTTGGTGACAAGATGTAGCAGGGCGGAAGCTGCGCTTTCGAAGGTACAAAGCCCGAATGTCCAGGGACGGCGCCCGCAAGCCCGCTTTCCGACCAGAACTCCTGGCGATGCGGCTAGCTCCCATCCGCTCACCGGGTTTTCTGGGCGGCTTCGCCGTAACCGCCGCCTCGGTCGGCGGAGCCATCCTGCTCTATCTGACGGTCGCCGGCATCTCGGCCGACATCAGCCCGACCCAAGCCTTCTTCCCCGCCCTGATCGTCGCCACCCTCTATGGCGGCTGGCGCTGGGGCGCGGTCTGCATCGCCGCCGGCGCGGCGGTCACCTGGTGGCAGTGGGCCGGCGCCTCGGGGCATCCGCTCACGCCGATCCAGCAAGGAGCCCTGGTGCTCTATCTGCTTGCCGCGGCGCTGACGGCCGGGGCGGCCGAGGCCCTGCGCGCGACCATCATCCGCCTGGATGAGACCGACCGCGCCCGCACCAACGCCGAACAGGCCCTGACCGCCAGTGAAACCCGCCTCCAGCTGGCTCAGGCCGCCATCGGCCTTGGCGTCTGGGAATGGAACCTCGTCACCCAGGACATTCAGTGGTCCCCAGGCTTTCGCCGAAATGTCGGCATAGCGGCCCAGGTCCGCCCCGACTTCGAGACCTTCCTGGCCCATATCAACGACGCCGATCGCGAACGGGTGCGCAACGGCGTGCTGGCCGCCATCGACCGGGGGGGCGTCTATGAAGTCGAGTATCGCCTGGCCCAGACCAGCGAGAGCGGCGGCGAACGCTGGCTGCACAGCCGGGGCGAGATCATCGACGATCCGGAAACCGGCCCTCGCCTGATCGGGGTCAATTTCGACGTCACCGCCCGCCGCGCCGCCGAGGCAAGCCTGCGTGAAAGCGAGGCTCGGTTCCGCGCCCTGGCCGACAGCGCCCCGGCCCTGATGTGGGTGTCGCTGCGCGGTGGCCGACGCGAGTTCGTCAACCGCGCCTATGTGGAGTTCTCGGGGCTGGAGGGCGACGCCGCCCTCGACCTCGACTGGCGCGACGTGCTGCACCCCGAAGACCTGCCCCGCATCCTCAAGGACCAGGTGGCGGGCGAGGCGTCCATGAAGCCGTTCTCGCTGGAGGCCCGCTATCGTCGGGCGGACGGCGAATGGCGCTGGCTGAAGTCCTACTCCCAGCCCCGCTACGGTCCGAGCGGGGCGTTCATCGGCTTCATCGGCATCGGCTTCGACATCACCGAGGCCAAGCAGGCCCAGCTGACCCTCGCCCAGGTCAACGTCTCGCTCACCGAGCGGACCGAGGTCGCCCTGGCCGAGCGCGACGCCGCCCAGGCCGCCCTGATCCAGGCCCAGAAGCTGGAGGCCGTGGGCCAGCTGACCGGCGGCGTGGCGCACGACTTCAACAACCTGCTGACCGTGGTCATCGGCGCCCTCGACATCGTGCAGAAGAACCCCGAGGATCCGCGCCGCCGCGAGCGTCTGGTCGAAGCGGCCATGTCCGCCGCCCGCCGTGGCGAGCGCCTGACCCAGCAGCTTCTCGCCTTCTCCCGCCGCCAGCCCCTGCGGCCAGAGGTGCTGCACGCCGACGCCCTGATCACCGAGCTGGAGCCGCTGCTGCGCCGCGCCATCGGCGAAGCGGTGACCCTGGAGCTGGACCTGCGGGCCGAGAACTGCGCCGCGCGCATCGACGCAAGCCAGTTCGAGGCCGCCCTGCTGAATCTGTCGGTCAACGCCCGCGACGCCGCCCCCAACGGCCGTATCGTCATCGGCACCGCGTGCCTGGACGCGCCGCCGACCAGCGACCTGCCCGACGGCAAGTATGTCCGCATCTTCGTCCGCGACGACGGCGAGGGCATGGACGCCGACACCGCCCGCCGGGTGTTCGAGCCGTTCTTCACCACCAAGCCCGTGGGCAAGGGCACCGGCCTTGGCCTGTCGCAGGTCTACGGCTTCGCCAAGCAGAGCGGCGGCGGCGTGATGATCGACAGCGCGCCGGGCCAGGGGGCCACCGTCTCCCTGCTGCTGCCCATGGTCGCCGAGCCGGTCCGCGTCGCCGAACCCGCCGCGCCGACCGCCGAGACGCCCGCCCCCGCCGTCAGCCTGACCATCCTGCTGGTCGAGGACGACCAGGACGTGGGCGATCTGGTCGAGACCATGCTGGTCGAGCTGGGCCACCGGGTGATCCGCGCCGACCACGTCGACACGGCCCTGAAGATCGCCGCCTGCGACGCCGAGGTCGGCCTGGTGCTCACCGACGTCATCATGCCCGGCGGCGCCAGCGGCGTGGACCTGGCGCGGGAGCTGGCCCGCACGCGCCCCGGCCTGCCAGTTGTTCTGTCGTCCGGCTATACGGGCGAGACCTTGGCCCTGGCGGAGGCCGCGCCCTGGCCCCTGCTGCGCAAGCCCTACGCCATGGACGCCCTGGCCGCGGCCATCGCTCGGGCGGCGGAAGCGACCCAGCCGGCCTGAGCAGCGGCTTAGCATTCAATGGAGCGGCAACATCAACCGCTCATCCCCGCCTTCGCGGGGATGAGCGGGGTTCATAGGCGGTACGAGGGCTGGCTGGTACCGGCGCCCAAGGAGGCTTTTTGATTCGCGCCTCTTTCCGGAACCCGGTTTGACGTTTATATGTCTTTCACGACTTTTGCTCACTTTCAGCATAAGTCGGGCGCCGGCGCTCTCGGCCCGGCGTTTTTTCTGGCCCCCGTAATGCTCACTTTGAGCATAAGGAGGATCGAGATGGCAGACGGTTCCGCTCACCTGGTCTTCACCCCCGAGGTCGAAGCCCTCACCGCCCCCATGTGGGAAAAGGTGAAGGCCCAGGTCAGCCCCCTGGAATGGCGCCTGCACGCGCCCCTGATCGCCGAGATCAATCGCCTGAAGCGCGAGAAGAACGCCGCGATCCTTGCGCACAACTACATGACGCCGGAGATCTTCCACGGGGTGGGCGACTTCGTGGGCGACAGCCTCGCCCTGGCCAAGGAAGCGGCCAAGTCGGACGCGGCGATCATCATCCAGGCCGGCGTCCACTTCATGGCCGAGACGTCCAAGGTCCTGTCGCCGGACAAGAAGGTGCTGATCCCCAACCTCGAGGCCGGCTGCTCGCTCGCCTCGTCGATCACCGGCGCCGACGTGGCCCTGATCAAGCAGCGCTATCCCGGCGTGCCGGTCGTCACCTATGTGAACACCACCGCCGACGTGAAGGCGCAGACCGACATCTGCTGCACCAGCGCCAACGCCGTGCAGGTCGTCGAATGGGCCGCCAAGGAATGGGGTACGGATCGCGTGATCCTGATCCCCGACGAGTTCCTGGCCCGCAACGTCGCCCGCCAGACGGAGGTGAAGATCATCGCCTGGGCCGGCCGCTGCGAGGTGCACGAACGCTTCACCGCCGAGGACATCCTTGAGATCAAGGCCGCCTATCCGGGCGCCGAGGTCCTGGCCCACCCCGAATGCCCGGCCGAGGTGCTGGAGGTGTCGGACTTCGCCGGCTCCACCGCCGCCATGAACGACTACGTGGTGTCGAGGAAGCCCAAGCAGGTGGTCTTGATCACCGAGTGCTCCATGGCCGACAACGTCGCCGCCGATGCGCCGGAAACCGAGTTCGTCCGCCCCTGCAACCTGTGCCCGCACATGAAGCGGATCACCCTGCAGAACATCTACGACGCCCTGGTCAACGACGAGTTCGAGGTGACGGTGGACCCCGCCATCGCCGAACGGGCGCGCCTGGCTGTCCAGCGGATGATCGACCTGCCGCCCCCCGCCCAACCGGCCCGCTACGACCTGGTCAAGGCGCGCCACCACGTGGACGTGGAGCTGATCTGACGACTGTAACTCCCCCCTCTGGGGAGGGGGACCGCGAAGCGGTGGAGCGGGTTTTGCTGAGTCAGCGAGCCCCTGCGTCCCTTCGGGACACCTCCCCCAGAGGGAGAGGATTGGTTGAGGAGGTCCCCATGGACCGCATCACGATCGACGGCCCGCTGATCCTTGGCGCGGGGCTGGCCGGCCTGACCGCCGCCCTGTCGGCCGCGCCGCGCCAGACGCTCGTGCTCAGCGCCTCGCCGCTGAACGAAGGCTGCTCCTCGGCCTGGGCTCAGGGCGGCATGGCCGCCGCCCTGTCGGACGGCGACACGCCTGCACTTCACGCCGCCGACACCATCGCCGCCGGCGCAGGCCTTTGCGATCCCGCCGCCGTCGCCCTGCTGACCCGCGAAGGGCCGGAGGCTGTCCGCCGCCTCGCCGATCTCGGCGCGCCCTTCGACCGCACGCCCGACGGCGGCTTCGCCCAGAGCCTGGAGGCCGCCCACGGCCGCGCCCGCGTCGCCCGCGTCGGCGGCGACGGCGCCGGGCGCGCGATCATGGCCTCGGTCATCGCCGCCGCCCGGGCCGCCGCCCACATCGAGATCCGCCAGAACGCCCGCGCCGTCGCCTTGCTGCGAGACGCGGCCGGCCGCGTCCGCGGCGCCCTTGTTCAACAGGCTGGGGTCGAACAGGCCGGCGCCCTAGTCGAAATCCGCGCCGCCGCCGTGATCCTGGCGACCGGCGGGCTGGGCGGCCTCTACGCCGTCACCACCAATCCCCGCGCCGTGCGTGGCGAGGGGCTGGGCCTGGCCGCCCTGGCCGGCGCCCGCATCGCCGATCCCGAGTTCGTGCAGTTCCACCCCACGGCCATCGACATCGGCGCCGATCCCGCCCCCCTGGCCACCGAGGCCCTGCGCGGCGAAGGCGCCTTCCTGGTCGACGTGTTCGGCGAGCCGTTCATGACCCGCTACGACCCGCGCGGCGATCTGGCGCCGCGGGACGTGGTCGCCCGCGGCCTGCATGCCGAGCGCGCCGACGGCCGCATGACCTTCCTCAACGCCATCGAGGCGGTGGGACCGAACTTCCCGCACGAATTCCCGGCGGTGTTCGAGGCTTGCCGCGCCGGCGGCATCGACCCGCGCCGCGAGCTGATCCCCGTCGCCCCGGCCGCGCACTATCACATGGGCGGCGTGTGGACCGACCTGGACGGCAAAACCTCCCTGCCCGGCCTGTTCGCGGCGGGCGAGGCCGCCTGCACCGGCGTCCACGGCGCCAACCGCCTGGCCTCCAACTCCCTGCTGGAAGCCGCCGTGTTCGGCGCCCGCGCCGGCGAGGCGGCCCGCGACGAGGCCCTGCCCGCCACCGCCATCCTGGCCGCCGCCCCGACGCCGGAACTGCCGGCCGCCGCGCTGAACCAACTGCGCATCGCCATGAGCCGCGACGCCGGCGTGGTCCGCGACGCCGACGGCCTGGCCCGCCTGTGCGGCCTGATCGAGGGGCTGGAGCAGGCCCACGGCGCCGCCCCGGCCCTGATCGCCGCGCGTCTCGTCGCCGCCGCCGCCCTGCAGCGGCAGGAAAGCCGGGGCGGTCACTTCCGCGCCGACTTCCCCCTGGCCGCCCAGGCGGCCCGCACCATCATCGAGGGCGCATCCGCCCGCAGCCTGATCGCCGCCGAATGACCCCTTCGCTTCCCGACGTCCTGATCGACCCCGTCGTCCGCGCCGCCCTGGCCGAGGATCTGGGCCGGGCCGGCGACGTCACCGCCATGGCCACCATCGACGCCGAGGCGCGGCTGAGCGCGAGCTTCGGCCTGCGCAAGGATGGCGTGATCGCCGGCCTCGACTGCGCCCGTCTCGCGATCCTGGCCATGGACCCGGCAGCCACCTTCACGCCCCTGGTCGCCGACGGCGACGCCGCCAAGGCCGGGACGGTCCTGGCCCGGGTGGAGAGCAACGCCCGCGGCCTGCTGTCAGCCGAGCGCACGGCCCTGAACCTGCTGTGCCGCCTGTCGGGCGTCGCGACCCTGACCTCGATCTACGTGGCGGCGGTCGCCGGGACCAAGGCCCGCATCGTCGACACCCGCAAGACCACCCCCGGCCTGCGCGCCCTAGAGAAGTACGCCGTGCGCTGCGGCGGCGGGATCAACCACCGCTTCGGCCTGGATGACGCCATCCTCATCAAGGACAACCACGTGGCCGCCTGCGGTTCGGTCGGTGAAGCCGTCCGCCGCGCCCGCGCCTTCGCCGGCCACCTGATGAAGGTGGAGGTCGAGATCGACCGCCTCGACCAGTTGGAAGACGCCCTGACCCATGGTCCGGACGTGGTCATGCTCGACAATTTCAGCCTCGCCGACCTGCGCGCCGCCGTCGCCCAAACCGCCGGCCGCGCGGTGCTGGAAGCCTCCGGCGGCGTGAACCTGTCAACGGTGCGTCAGATCGCCCAGACCGGCGTCGACGTCATCAGCGTCGGCGCCCTGACCCATTCGGCCCCGGTGCTGGATATCGGGCTGGACGCCTAGATCGGCGTCGGATCCTGCGGCTTGGCCTTCGGCTTGCCGCGCAGCCACGGGGCCAGCCAGTCCTGCACCGGTTGATCCACGTGCTTGTGGAACAGCCACGCCACGTACATCGACACCGGGAAGGCCAGCCACCACAGGCCCCACTGCACACCCAGCCAGATCGGCATGGCCCGCACCGCCGCGTGCTGGGCGGTGAACCACAGGAAGCCGGTGAAGGTGTGGGTGATGAACAGGGCGAAGGACAGCTTGGCCGCCTCCTCGATCAGCTTCGACGGCTTGGTCACCGGCAGGCGGCCCGCGCCCAGCACGATGGCCGCGATGCACAGGATCGACGCGAAATCGAAGCGGCCGAAGACCTGAAGGCCGACGAACACCACCGAGCCGCCCCAAAGCATGGCGCGAGCGACCGGGATCGTCGGCCAGCCCAGCTCCACCGCCCGCGCCAGGCAGGCGCCCAGGGCGAACAGCGGCGCGGCGCGGAACAGGCCGTCATTGAATGGCAGATCGTATAGCGGCCGGCTCCACATCCGCCACGACAGGGCGTTGAACGCCAGCACCCCGGCCAGGCCGATCAGCGGCAGCAGGAACGCCCAGCGCACGCTGGCCACGCCCCGCCACAGGAACGGGAAGAAGGCGTAGCAGACGATCAGGGCCGATAGCGACCAGCTCGGCAGATTCCAGCCATCGCCCCCGTCGAACAGGTGCCAGGCGTGGACGAGGAAGGTCTGCAGCGGCAGGTCGTTCCACATGAACCGCGTCGGGCTGTGCGCGTCCGTGCCGGTCATGTTGAACAGCACGACCGAGACGGCGAAGGCGGCCAGAACGATCAGGTGCGCCGGCCACACCCGCATCACCCGCCGCAAAAGGAAACGCAGGGCGGTGACCTTGCCGGCCAGCACCTGCGGGCCATAGGCGCGGCCCAGGACATAGCCCGACAGCAGCAGGAAGAAATCCGTCGCCAGGAAGCCCCGCGCGAAGACCGGATGCACCCGCCACAGCTTCCACGGTCCCTCGGACCCGAAGTGGTAGAGAACGATCAGCAGGGCGGCGAGAAAACGCAGGGCGTCCAGCGCGCCGCCGCGGACGGCGGGGGAGACCTTTTGGGCGCTGGCGGGGGACGCGTTCACGAGCCCGTCCATGGCACAGGTCGCCCCACGGCGAAACAGGCGAGAGGTCGCGCGTCGTAAGGTGTGGCCGATATGGAACGTCCCCTGTCAGGCTTGGAACAGCCCCTTTCCACATCGGTTACCTCTCCACACCACAAGGAGAGGCACGATGTCCAAGCAGCCCCCCATCCCGCCCGAGCAACGCAGCGTGGCCGGCGGCGACGAGCCCCAGCTCCGCGACGCCAAGGCCCCGCACGACAGCGCCGCCGAGCGCAGCGGCGTGAACCCCGACCAGCAGGGCCAGACGGCCAACACCCGTCAGAACACCACGGCCCACCTCAGCACGCAGGACCGCTGATCATGCCGGACAAGCACCCCAACACCGAGCGGTGGGGCGGCCCGGGCGCGAGCCACGAGGACGCCTCCAAGCCTCAGCCTCCCAAGGTCGATCCCCGCGCGCCGGGCGAGCCGACCAACACCCGTCACAGTCACGTCTCCGGCGGCGGGGGGGAGCGCGACATCCATCATGCGCGCAACCCCGAGGCCAAGAGCGACTTCGAGGAAAACTCCACGGAGCGGGCCAAGCCCTGACGACTTGCGGGGCGTGAGCGGAAGGCCCATCTGTTACTGCAACTGTATCAGATGGAGCGACCGCTCATGTCCCGCATGCCCGTTCTCTTCCTCGGCCACGGCTCGCCGATGAACGCCGTCGAGGACAACGCCTGGTCTCGCGGCTGGGCCAGGATCGGCGAGGAGCTTCCGCGCCCCAAGGCGATCCTGATGATCTCCGCCCATTGGGAGACGCGCGGCGTCGCGGTCACCTCCGGGACCGCGCCCCACACCATCCATGACTTCTTCGGCTTCCCGCAGGCCCTGTTCGACGTGCGCTATCCGGCGCCGGGCGATCCGGCCCTGGCCGCCCGCGTGGCCGAGCTGCTGTCGCCCGAGCCCGTGGTCTTCGACGCCCAGCGCGGCTTCGACCACGGCAATTGGGGCGTGCTGATCGCCGCCTATCCCAAGGCCGACATCCCCGTGGTCCAGCTCAGCCTCGACCGCACCCGCCCGCCGCAGGAGCACTACGATCTAGCCCGCCGCCTGGCGTCCCTGCGCGACGAGGGCGTGCTGATCATCGGCAGCGGCGACATTGTCCACAACCTGCGCGCCGCCGACTTCCGCAAGCCGCAAGCCCCCGCCTGGGCCGACCGCTTCAACGAGACCGCCAAGCGCCTGATCGAGACCGGCGACCACGGCCCGCTGATCGACTACGCCAGCCTGGGCGAGGACGCCCTGGCCTCGATCAACAGCGCCGAGCACTACCTGCCCTTGCTCTATGTGCTGGGCGCCCAGCAGCCCGGCGACCCGGTCAGCTTCTTCAACGACGACGTCTTCGCGGCGATCTCGATGACGAGCGTCCGGGTAGGCTAGGCCGTGACCTTCATTCGCGCCGCCGCCTTCTCCGCGGCCGCGCGGCGCTCCGCCATCCCGTCCTCGTAGATCGCCTTTACGCGCGCCAGCACCTTCTGCGGCGCCTTATCGGGCGAGCCGCTGTCGAAGGGCGGGTGGGGGTCGTACTCCACGCCCAGCTGCACCGCCTGGGCCACCCCGTCGCCGGCGATCTCGGCGATCAGGGTCAGGCCGAAGTCGATGCCGGCCGTCACCCCGCCGCCGGTGACGAAGCGTCCGTCGCGCACCACCCGCTGCGCCGTCGGGATCGCCCCGAACAGCGCCAGCTGATCGCGCCACGCCCAGTGGCACCCCGCCTTCTTGCCGGTCAGCAGACCCGCCGCCGCCAGGACCAGCGAGCCGGTGCAGACCGACGTCACGTACTTCGCCCCCCAGGCCAGCCGCTTGATCTCGCCCAGAAAGGCGTCGTCCAGCATGGCCTGGGTCACGCCGAAGCCACCCGGCACGCACAACACATCGCAGGTCTCGATGTCGGTCAGCTTGCCCAGGTTGCAGAAGGTCAGCCCCTCCGCCTCCACCGGCTCCCCATCGAGAGAGGCCACCGTCACCTTCGCCCCGGGCAGGCGGCTCAGCACCTGGTGCGGGCCGGTGAAATCCAGGTGCGTGACACCCGGAAAGATCGCGAACACGATGTGGGTCTCGGACAGCGGCATGAGGGGCTCCGATGCGGGATTTGACGCTTCATCCTCCCTCGCCTACCGTCTGGCTCAAATGACATAGTTCCCTCGGATACGGTCATGACACGGCGGCTGGGCTTCCTCATCTTTCCAAACTTCCAGATCCTCGACGCGGCAGGGCCCGTGGCCGCCTTCGAGATCGCCGCCCGCTTCGTGCCGGACGCCTACAGCCTGAAGATGGTCTCGCGGGACGGCGGGCTGATCCCCTCTTCCTCCGGCGTCATGATGGCCTCCGACAGCTTCGAGGATGTCGGCCCGCTCGACACCCTGCTGGTCGCCGGCGGCGAGGGCACGCGCTCGCCCGCCATCTGCGCCGACACCCTGGACTATGTCCGCGCCTGCGCCGCCGCCGGTCCGCGCATCGCCAGCATCTGCTCCGGCGCCTATGTCCTGGCCGCCGCCGGTCTGCTGGACGGCCGCCGGGCCACCACCCACTGGCGCCGCACGCCGGACTTCCAGAAGCGCTTTCCGAACGTGAAGCTGCTGCCCGACCGCATTTTCGTGCAGGACGGTCCGATCTGGACCAGCGCCGGCATCACCGCCGGCATCGACCTGGCCCTGGCCCTCATCGCCGCAGACCTGGGCGAGGAAGTCGCACGCCAGACGGCCCAGGAGCTGGTGGTCTATCACCGCCGCCCCGGCGGCCAGTCACAGTTCTCGGCCCTGCAGAGCCTCAAGGGCGGCGGCCGGTTCGATGCGCTGCTGGCCTGGGCCCGCGAGAACCTGACCGAGTCCTTGTCGGTGGAGCAGCTCGCCGGCCAAGCGGCCATGAGCCCGCGCCACTTCGCCCGCAGCTTCACCGCCGCCGTCGGCGCCACCCCGGCCAAGGCGATCGAGCGTCTGCGGGTCGAGGCCGCTCGCGCCCTGCTCGATTCCGCCCCGCTGCAGGTGGAGGACGTGGCGCTCGAGACCGGCTTTGGCGATTCCGAGCGCATGCGCCGCGCCTTCATCCGCGCCTTCGGCCAGCCGCCCCAATCCCTGCGTCGCCTCGCCCGCGCCTGAAAACCCT